>CAZZGS010000085.1:3952-7526 GCA_964653845.1 uncultured Bryobacter sp. | reverse complement strand
GCGCATCCTTGGCTTGGTCAAGAGCACAGGCGGAGTTGCCCAGATGGGTGCCACGGTGCAACTCCTAAATCGTTTTGAAAAACCGATTCTCCGCGCCATCACCGATGAGCGCGGAGCTTTTGTTTTCGATTCTCTCACTCCGGAAAACTACACCGTACGTGTCTCCCTTTCGAGCTTCGTCCCGGCCATCCGGGCCAACATCCAGATCGGCCCTGGCGCCGAGCGATACCTTGCAATCCAGCTCGCCAACCTTTTCAGCAGTATCGAAATTTTCTACGCCCCACCTCCAGGTTCCTTCCTTATGAGTGAAGATTGGCGAGCCGCACTTCGTGGCTCCCTCTCGACGCGCCCCGTTCTCCGCGCCCTGCCCACCTGGGACCCTAACCCACAATCCCGCACCTCCAGTGCCACCAAGCTTTTCACCGACACTCGCGCCCTTGTCCAGCTATCCAGCGGCGACTCCCCTACCAACTTCTCCCTCGGCTCACAGTCCGATCTTGGCACCTCCTTCGCTGTCGGAACCTCGCTCCTCGGTCGCAATCAGGTCCAGTTCTCCGGTAATCTCGGTTATGGCCTCGCTAGTGGCATTCCCACTGCCGGTTTCCGCACTACTTACCAGCGCAGCGTCAATGCGCCTGTTGGCTTTGATGTACCAAATCCCCAAATCAGCCTGACTATGCGGCAGCTTTACCTCCCCATCCGCGCCGGTCAGGGCCTGGCGGCTTCAAACACGGGAGCTCCTCTCCTTCGCACTGTCAGCGCCACCTTCTCCGACCGTTTCCAGATCTCTGACAAGATGCTCATCGAGTACGGTGCCTCGATGGATAGCGTCCAGTTTTTTGAGCGGCTCAACTACCTAAGCCCCTTCGCCCGCCTCACCTGGGACGGTCAGCAACTCGGCACAGTCAAGGCTGCGTTCTCAAGTGGCTTTCCTCCCGTCGATCTTCTGATCGGTGGCAAAGGCGATGAAGCCGATATGCAGCGCCAAATCTCCGGCCTCGCACTGTTCCCACGCATCACCCGTCGTAATGGCACCACTCAGGCTCAGCGCGTGGAAAACTTCGAACTCGGCTACATCAAGAAATTCTCGATCGGTGAAGTCTTTGCCTCCACTTACCGTGAAGGAGTATCAAATGCCGGCATTGCCACCATCGGCGCACCAGAAGACATGCTTGGCAAAGACCTCGTCCCAGACCTGGCCACCAACGCCAGCATTTTCAACATCGGTGGTTACTACCGTACCGGCTTCATGGCCGGCTGGACCCAAAATCTCCCTGGCAAATGGAAGCTCTCAACCGGCTACGGCCTCGGCGGCATCCTCCGTACGGACCAGCGCGAGCTCAACACCACAGAGTCCCCCTCTAGCGAAGCGGCTGCGATCCGCGCCGGCATCCATCGCAGCCAGAGGAGCTTCGCCAGCATGAAGCTCAGCGGTGCACTCCCCGCCATTGGCACTCGCCTCTACGGAAGCTATCTTTGGACTGATTACCGCGCCCTCACTCCCTTCCACACCTCGCTCACCACACAAGGCCTGGCCGAAACCGGCCTCAATATTGGCATCCGCCAACCAATCCCCGGCTTCCTCGGCATCCCCGGACGCCTTGAACTCAACGCCGAGATGCGCAACATGCTCGCGCAGGGTTACATCCCCGTCACCACGCCCACAGGTCGCACCATGTGGCTCATCCCAACTCCAAAGCAAGTCCGCGGCGGCCTCAGCTTCATCTTCTAGCCCAGCGGAATCTAAACACGAACCCTCAACTCAGGCAGGTACTTCTCAAACCTCACTATGCCACCCTTCAAGCCCATCGGCACTGGAGCGCCTCCTGAGGTGCCGCAAAAGCTCGAGCCCGTCTAGCCTCAGCCAGATTTTCATCGTCATCGATTAACAGTAGTTTCATCAAAGGCTTCTAGTCTTCATGATATTCTTCGCCACATGAACCTATTGGACGCACTGAACGCCGCTAATGGTGGCCAAAATATCGAGGCTCTCGCCAATCAATTTGGCATCTCTGGCGATCAAGCCCAATCCGTCCTCGGTCAGTTGCTCCCTGCCTTGGCCCAGGGTGCCCAACAGAACAGCGGCCTCGACGGTTTGCTCGGTGCTCTCTCCGGCGGCAACCACTCACAATACATCGACGACCCCTCGACCCTTTCCCAGCCAGAGACGATTGAGGATGGCAATGGAATTCTCGGCCACCTCCTCGGCAGCAAGGACGCCAGCCGCGCCCTCGCCTCCCACGTTGCAGGCAATACCGGTCTCAGCGACGCGCTAATCAAGCAGATGCTACCCGTTGTAGCCTCTCTCGCGATGGGTGCCTTGTCCAAGCAGACTCGGCAATCGGCAAGTCCTCTCGACGGCATCGCCGGCATGCTCGACTTCAATAAAGACGGAAGTATAGTCGACGACGTCATGGGCCTGATGGGAAAGTTCTTTGCCCGTTAGTTGGCTTGAGCGGGGCGATCCAAACGGGCACCCCTTGCTCCACTTCCATGGCTGGCCCAGTTCCCGCCTGGAACAATTTGCCGAAGACGCCCTCCTCAAGAAACACCAACTGCGCTGGTTTAGCCTGGATCGCCCTGGCTACGGTGAAACTACTTTCAACCCCAACCATACCTTTGCCAACTGGGCTCGCACCGTCGATCAA
Source organism: uncultured Bryobacter sp. (assembly GCA_964653845.1). GTDB lineage: Bacteria > Acidobacteriota > Terriglobia > Bryobacterales > Bryobacteraceae > Bryobacter. The sequence goes on along the minus strand of CAZZGS010000085.1, from coordinate 4,878 downwards.
TGGGCAACCGATCAAGGCTTGGAGCGCTTCCACGTATTGGGCTTCTCCGGGGGTGGGCCTTTCGCGCAAGCCATTGCCGCGCATCTGCCTCACCGTGTCCTTAGCCTGAACCTGGTCGCTTCTCTCGCTCCCTTCGGTTTGGATTCTCTCAATCATCCTCCGCCCTGGGCCGGCGCTGCAAACCTCATCCTCAACCACACACCTTCGCTCGCAAAATCTCTCTTCCAACTTTTTAATCAGTTCCGTAAACTCAACCCGCTTGCCTATGAACGATTGCAACTCACCAAGCTTCATCCTATCGACCAGAAGATTCTGAACCGGCCCGAGATCCTCGAACGATTCGCCCGGTCCCACGCAGAATCGATGCGTCAGGGCGTACGTCACATCATTGAAGACCTTCAGCTCTACAGAAGCAATTGGGACTTCAGCTACGACTCCATCCTTTGCCCTACACGCATCTGGGTTGGCACTGCCGACATCCAGGTACCCCCTGAATGCAGCAAGTGGCTCGCGAAGAAAATCTCCGGAGCCACTTTAACTGAATACCCTGGTGAGGCGCACTATATTGCCCACCTGCATGCTGACGAGATCTTAAGGGATCTGTGAAGGCGCCTTCGCCACAACACCTTTGCTTGCTTCTTCGATGTCGACTGAGTTCACTTCAAGCAAGCGGCCTGTCGAGACGTCCAGTGTATTGCGGGCCCGGCTGTAATTGGCCAGTGCCGTTACTTCAACACCCTGTGCTGTTGCCAGATCACGCTGTCCTTGAATGACAAGGAAGATCGTCGAACTGCCGAGCGCATACTTCTTCTGCTCGGCTTCGAGAGTCTGCTCCTGCAACCGGCGGCTCTTGACGGCGGATTCGTGACGGGCACGTGCCTGCTGCAATCCAATGACGGCGTTGGTGAGTTCGAGGCGGATTGAGT
>CAZZGS010000085.1:2621-3942 GCA_964653845.1 uncultured Bryobacter sp. | reverse complement strand
AGATTGAGTTGACCTGACGCACTTCCTGCAACTCCTGCTGACGCAGGCGTAGTAAGTCGTTGGCGTAGTCGGCTTGTGCGGCGCGGTTGCGAATCGGGATATTCAAGTTGAAGCCGACTGCGTAATCCGGGAAGTTGCGGCGCAACAATTGTGCGAGCGCTGTTCCGTAATTGCCTTCAAAGAATGGATCGACAAATCGAGGGCGTCCCCCGGGTGCGACCAAGCTATTCACTGCTCCCGCGAGACCATTATTGGTAAAGCTGGCTGTGGCGTCCAGCGAAGGCAACAAAGCGCTCTTCGAACCGGCAATTCCGATCTTCGTATTTGAGATGTTGATCTTGGTCTGTTCTAGTTCCGGGCGCTTGCTAATTGCTTCTTCGATCAGATCCTTCACTTGGCTCACCTCTTCAGTGGCAGGTACCCGTATTTGGTCGGTTGGAACAATCCGGGCGTCAGCAACTGCAGGGCTGGCGATTCCATTCCGGCTCAGTGCATTCTTGATAATCGCTTCCTGTTGTAGTAGCTGGGTCTGGCTTACCGTTAGGTCCTGCTGGGTACGAGCGACTTCGGCTTCGGCTCGCACGATTTCGATGGGCGCAAGTGTCCCTATCTCGACCTGCTTTTTGTTGTCTTCGTAAAGTTTCTGGGCCAAGTCTACTGCTTTTTGTTTCACGGCTACGTCTTGGTTGAAAGAAACCAGGTCCCAATACAGGTTAATCGTGGAGCTAACCGTAGTGATCACCTGCAACTTGAAAGTCAAATCAGAGACTTTCAAATTGTTCTTGGCTACGCGAATGTTTCGGTTGTTAATTGCACGGCCAAAACCTTGCAATAGACGCTGACTCAAACTCACCTGAACGTTGTTGCGCGTGAACGGATTCAAGTCATTGTTGGGTGAGTTTGATTCGATTTTTGTGCTGCCATATGCAACCGTAGCTGTCGTACCGGTCAAAAACTGTTTTTGAATACTGGTGTTGAACTGGTCGGAATTCACAACCAATGCCGAAATACCGGTGACAAATGAGTTCGTTTGGGGATTGGATGACTTGTTCTTGAAGAAGCTTGTAGACCAGATCGGGTCCAAATTTGGGATCGCCGAACCAGTCACGGTAAACACAGTGCCGGTGTTACTGCCTGAATTGGCTCCACCTCCTGCTGCCTGTCCACCGTTAGCCGTACCAAAGCCACCGGTCACAAGATTCACAGCCGAATTCGCACCCTGAGTCACGTTCGTCGTGACACCACGGATCTGACCGCCTGCCTCAGCGCGGGCATAGTCGATCATGGCTAGCTCAGGGCCGTAACGCTGGATCTCGATATC
>CAZZGS010000085.1:0-2611 GCA_964653845.1 uncultured Bryobacter sp. | reverse complement strand
ATATCAATGTTGTTCTCCAGCGTCAACGCAATCGCATCCTGCAGCGACAGGTAAAGTTTACCCGCACGCAGCAGTTGCTCAAGCCGGTTGGAATTGCCCTGGCGAACCGGGTCGAAATCGCGGGGACGATAATTCTTGGTGAGCCAATAAGTATTCTTATCGAAACTTGTGGTGAACACCGGTGCTTTCTGGGCAAAGCCAACCGAGGTGGTCAAGGTCAGCGCTAGACAGAGAACGGCAAGGCTCTCGCGTAAAGTTTTCATGGATGGATTCCGGGCTAAAAGTGCTGGTATTACAAACGAGACGACGAAGTGATTTGTTCCCAGCGATTTTCTGAAGCTTTCAATAGCTTAACAAGAGAGCGCTATTCTGTGAGGAAAGATGAACGATTCTACTGCCGCAACTTTATCGGCTTTCCGCGAAACCGGTGCCTATCTCAGCGGCCACTTTCGCCTCACCAGTGGTCTCCATAGCCCTGAATACCTGCAGTGCGCAAAGGTTCTCCAGTATCCCGAGCACGCCTCAAACTTTGGTCAACAGATCCGCTCAGCTCTGAGCCACCTCTCTGTCGATGTGGTTTGTGCTCCCGCCATGGGTGGTTTGATCATTGGTCACGAAGTGGCTCGCGCATTCGGCGTACGCTTCATATTCACCGAGCGCGACGGTGAAGGAAACATGACCCTTCGCCGCGGCTTCGCCATCAACCCCGGCGAAAAGGTCCTCATTGTCGAAGACGTAATTACCACCGGCGGTAGCACACGCGAAGTTGTCGAACTGCTAAAAACCGCCGGGGCCCAAGTCCTTGCCGCCGCCTCCATCATCGATCGCAGTGCAGGCCGTGCCGACGTCGGCGTCCCCAGAATTGCCCTCGCCACCCTCGAAGTCACCGCTTACGAGCCAGCCACCTGCCCGCTTTGCGCCCAGGGCATGCCGGTTGTGAAGCCTGGTTCGCGCCCCACTTGAGTCATGCGGCGTCTGAGCATCCTCGTTTCCTACGACGGCACCGCCTACCATGGCTGGCAGGTCCAGCCGGGCCTGCCCACCATTCAAAGCACAATCCAGGCTGCCCTCTCACAGATTGAAGGCGAACCGGTCCACCTCGACGGTAGCGGTCGCACCGACGCAGGCGTCCACGCCCTTGCCGTCTGCGCCGCCTTCAACCTGAACAACCCGATTCCAACCGACAATCTACGCAAGGCCCTGAACCGGCTCCTCCCCTACGACATTCGCATCACAAAGGTCGAAGAGCGCCCCGAAAACTTCCATCCGCGCTTCCAGGCCATTGCCAAGACCTATGAGTACCGGATCTGGCGAGAAGAAGTCTGCCCCCCATTTCTCCGTCGCTACGTTCACCACAATCCTTACCCGCTCGACGAAACGGCCATGATCGCAGCAGCCGCCTGCTTTGCCGGCGAGCACGACTTTTCTGCGTTTTGCAGCACCGATGAAACTGACATTTTAAATAAGTCAAAAGTGAGAATCATTTTTGAAAGCAAGCTCTGGCGCGATCGGGAAACCCTTTATTTCCGGGTTCGCGGCAGCGGTTTCCTCAAGCACATGGTGCGTAACCTCACAGGCTTTTTGTTCGAAGTGGGCAAGGGCAATAACACCGCTGAAGACCTTGTAGAAATCCTGAAAGGCCCTCCCGCCAAAGTCGCTCATTCTGCCCCCGCGCGGGGGCTCCACCAGATCAGTGTCGAATATCCGCTACCCTAGGAGTTGCAGATGTCAGAAGCTCTAACCAATTTCCGCTTCCGGATTGCCGGAGTCGGTACGGCGCTCCCCAGCGTCGCCCTCACGAATGAAATCCTGGCCGGTGAGCTGGGAGTCGAAGAAGGCTGGATCATGGCCCGCTGTGGAATCGAACAGCGCTACCAGTCCAATCTCGATGAAACTACACTCAGCCTTGCGGTGGCCGCCTCGCGCAAAGCCCTTGAGTTTAGTCCTCTTCCTAACCCGGACCTTCTGCTCTGTTCTACCTTCACGCCGCAGTACATGCTCTGCCCTACTGCGCCCGCAATCGCCCGTGAACTCGATTTGCCGCCAATCGGTGCCTTCGACATCAACGCTGCCTGCAGCGGCGCAGCCATCGGCTTTCTCACCTCGATCAATTTCCTCGCCACCGGTTTTGCCAAGCGCGTGTTGCTGGTTTGCAGCGACACCCCTACCAAGTACCTCAAGCAGACAGATCGCAACACCCGCATCCTGATGGGCGACGGTGCAGCGGCAATGGTTCTTGAAACCACTCCCGATTGCCAGTCGCGCATCCTCTCCTGGCTCTGGGGCAGTGACGGTTCAGGCAACCAGATGTTCCATGTGCCAGGTGGTGGCAGTGCACTCCCGCCTGCTTCGCTTAATGGCGTCGACAACGACGAACTCACCGTCTCGATGGACGGTCGCAGCCTCTTCCGCTTCGCCGTAGAAAAAGGCTCAGAAGCGATTGCCGCGCTCATTGAACAGGCCAAGCTCACCGTCGGCGATGTCGACTTTGTAATCGTCCACCAGGCCAACCAGCGCATCATCCAGGCCCTCATCGATCGCAGCGGCATCGGCCAGGATCGCTGGATCTCCAACATCGGCGGCGTAGGCAATACCGTCGCAGCATCTATTC
>CAZZGS010000084.1:0-11292 GCA_964653845.1 uncultured Bryobacter sp. | reverse complement strand
GAAGGAGCCAGGGGCGACAACACGAAATTTCGTGTTGTCGCCCCTGGCTCCTTCGGCCTTCTAGCTGGCGGCCCTGGCCTTGATGCCTCAGGCTCAACCAATGCCTATGCCGGCAGATCGGACTCCCGCAACCACTCCGTCGCTGGCGGCTTCGATTACGCTATGAAGCCGACTCTCCTCACCGACTTCCGTTTCGGCTGGTTTCGCTATAAGGTCTTCGGCCAACCAAACGGCATCGGCACCGCACCAGCCAAGGACGCAGGCATCCCGGGCCTCAACGTCGACGACAACTTCAACTCCGGCATGCCGGCCTTCTTCATCAACGGCTACGGCAACAACCTCTTCCGCTTCGGCTATGCCCTCGGCGTCAATGGCTGTAACTGCCCGCTGATCCAGAACGAAAGTCAGTATCAGTTCGTTAACAACTGGACCAAGATTCAGGGTAATCACACGTTCAAGTTTGGGGCAGACATCCGCCGCGCTCTAAACCTCCGCGTTCCCAGCGACCGCCATCGTTCAGGCGAATTGAATTTCGATGCCGCCCGCACGCAAGGTCCCACGGGAGGCGGTTCAGGCTTGGCCTCCTTCCTCGTTGGCGACGTCTCACGCTTTGAACGTTACGTATCAAATTCGCTCAATGCAAGCGAATCACAAAACCGCTGGTTCTTCTTCGCACAGGATTCCTGGCGCATCACCAAAAAGCTCACCATCAATTACGGCCTCCGCTGGGAAATCTATCGTCCACAGGAGGTTTCAGGCCCGAACCAGGGCGGTTTCCTCAACTCAACAACTGGCGAAGTCATGGTGGCCGGCCAGAATGGCGTCGGGCTTAATTTAAACGTCACATCGCCTCTGACGAACTTCGCTCCCCGCCTCGGAATTGCCTATCAGCTCAATCAGAAAACCGTCATCCGTGCCGGTTACGGTCGCGGCTACAACCTCGGTGTCTTCGGTTCGATCTTTGGCCACAATGTAACTCAGAACCTACCGGTGCTAGGCATTCAGTCCAATCAACCAGCTAACAACTTCGATGCGGTCTTCAGCCTGAACAGAGGCCCTACACCACTTGACCCCGCCCAAATTCTGGCCAGCCAGCCCCTCGGCCCCAACGGCAATCGGATGCTGCCAAACGGTGTCACGGCCTTCATGATTACCAACCCGATCCGCTTTCCAACTGTCGACGCCTGGAACTTAACCGTGCAACGTCAGCTCCGCGGAAATATGTCGGTGGAGGCCGGCTATGTCGGCACCAAGGGCACTCATGTCTTCGCCGGCATCGGTGGCGACTACGACCCCAACCAGGCCGACATCAATGGCTTCGGTACTCTTACAACAAATCAGCGCAAGCCCTTCTTTCAGAAGTTCGGTTGGGCGCAAAATCTGCGCTATTACGGCAGCGACGCATCCAACAACTATCACTCCATCCAACTTCGCTTCGACAAACGCTTCGAAGGTGGCCTCTCGGTGATGTCGCATTACACCTTCTCGAAGAACATCGATTACGACGCCACCTACTACCCTCGCGATGCCAAGCTGGCGCGCGGCGTATCCAACAACAACCGGCCTAACGTATTTTTTGTTGGATCTCTATATGAGTTGCCTGTCGGTAAGGGCCGCAAGTTCTTCTCCAACGGTTCCAAATTTGTCGACGCGCTGGTTGGTGGATGGCAAGCCAACGGCACCTACAACTGGATGAGTGGGCAACCCTTCACCCCCAGCTATCGTGACTGCAACGCAGATCGTGACACTGGCTGGTGCCGTCCAGATTTGATCGGAGACTATAGAGTCAGCAATCCTGGTCAGCAAGGCTGGTTCAAGACTGCTTCGGCGCCATTGGTCGCAAACGGTCAGGTCGATGGCCCGTGGCAGCGCCCGCAACGCGCCAAGTTCGGGACAATTGGCCGAAATGAAATTTTTGGCCCCAGCTTCGCCCAGATGGACATGTCTTTCTTCAAAACCTTCACGGTTATCGAAGGCAAGACCCTGCAGTTCCGTGCCGAGAGCTTCAACTTCCTCAACCGCACCAACCTCGCTAACCCTAACGCTTGCGTCGACTGCCCCGGCACCGCCGGTCGCATCTTCGGTGCCTTCGCAGCTTATGTGCCTCGTCAGTGGCAGATGGCTCTGAAGTTCGCGTTCTAGTCTTTTGGTTCCACAACCCGCAACGCCTGGCCGGCGTGAAAGCCAACCAGGCGTTGTTCTTTTCCATTCGGCCATCGGATCTCGAGATCCGCACTCTCAGCCTTGTCCAAGCCAAAGTGCAACCGCAAATCCGATTGCGAGAGATAACTCCCACCTGAGCGAACCTCCGCCATCTGCCGCCGCCCTGCACTGACACAAATCACTCGCGCTCCGATAGCCGACCGGTTCGAAACAGTCCCCACCAACTTCACCTGCAACCAATGCCGTCCGGTCAAGTTATCGCAACGAAGCAATTGCGGCACATCATTGACGCAGTTCACTGCGATATCCAGATCGCCATCATTGTCGAAATCCCCAACAGCAAGACCGCGCGCTGACACCTGCTCGAGAATCCCGGGTCCAGCCTGCGTCGAAACATCGGCAAAATGCGAATTACCAAGATTCCGGTACAGCACCTTCCGTTGCTTGTATCCGGCCTCCGTATCGCTGTTGCCTACCTCCGGATACACGTGACCATTAGCAAGCAGGATGTCAGGCCAACCATCGTTATCGAAATCAAGAAAGGCGGCACCCCACCCAAGAAAGCGAGTATTGCGCCCCAAACCAGCCTGAAACGTTTGATCCTCAAAATGGTTTTCGCCCAGATTGCGATAAAGGCTCGAAGTGTCTCCTGCAAAGTTCGTCTTCACGATATCGAGCCAGCCATCGCCATCGAAATCCGCTGCAGAAACACCCATGCCAGCCTGTGACTTCCCATCGGCCGAGTAAGCCACACCGGCCGGAATGCCAATCTCGCTGAAGGTCCCGTCATGATTGTTCTTGTACAGCGCGGACGACGTGGAATCGTTAGCGACATAAATATCCGGCCAGCCATCGTTGTCGAAATCGGCAACCAGAACACCAAGCCCATAAGTGCCTGGAGTGTTCAATATGCCCGCCGCTTTCGAAACATCGCTGAAGGTCCCATCTCCGTTGTTGCGAAAGAGAATATTCTTGGCACCAGGCAAGCCAGGAGGCCCGCAAGCCACTTGCAGGCCTTTGTACTTGCATGTACCGTTCTCAGGTACAGGCACGGTCTTCAGATCGAAGTCGATGTAGTTGGCGACAAAGAGATCGAGCAGCCCGTTGCGGTTGTAGTCAACAAAGGCACAGCCTGTATTCCAGCGAGGAATTCGTCCACCGCCAGTGGTGATGCCAGCCTTTCGCGATACATCCTCAAACGTGCCATCCCCGCGATTCTTGTACAGCTTGTTCTCCCCCCAATAGCTGACGAAAAGATCGTCAAGACCATCGTTGTCATAGTCCCCGACGCAGACGCCCTGCCCCCAGCCGTGATGCACCAAACCGGCTTTGCGTGTGACATCGGTGAATGTCCCGTCGCGATTGTTTTTGTAGAGGCGATTGGAGGGCAACCCGCCTGTAAACTTCGCCTGAAACCGGGATCCATTCACAAAGAACAAATCGAGCCATCCATCATGGTCGTAATCGTAGAAGGCAACTCCGCAGCCTGTGGTCTCCACCAGATAACGATTCTTCTTTTCGTCCCCGAATATAGTCTTCTCGCGCAACCCAGCCTCGCGAGCCACATTGACAAAGCTCACAGGCAACGCCTGCCCCTGCATCAATTGATCGAAAGAATAGACAGCCGCCGTTCTACACAGAGACTTCAGGAATCCACGCCGATTCTTCATCGAATCACTTTCGGCCGCGGCGCACTCGCACGATCAAACATCTCTTTTTGCAACCCTTCCTTGGCAGCCTTCCGGATCGAAGCTTCAATCAAATATTTGCTGCTCCCGGCTGCATCCCCCTGCAGGCGCAACACTTGTGCCATCTGAGAATAAGGCCCCGGGTCTTCCGGCTTCAGCCGCATGGCCGCCTCCAGCGCCACCTTTGATTCTGCCAGCAAGCCCTTCTGCCGCAGCACCGTCCCATGCATACCCCATGCCTCAGCGTAATCCGGAGCCAACTTCACAGCTGCTGCGAAGTGCTGGTCAGCCTCGTCGAAAGCCCCATCCTGCCAGTAAACAATCCCCAATGTATAGTGCGCTTCAATCAGTTGCGGGTCAAGCTCAAGTGCTCGAATCAGATGCTTTCCGGCCGTCTCCAAATCATCTTTCTGCTTATGCGAAAGCCCCATGTTGTAGTGCATGACGGCAGAATCAGGGGCAACACCAAGTCCGCGTTCATAAATCGCAATGGCCTTGGAGAGTTCATTCTGCTGCAGATAGGCAAACCCGAGATTACTGAGTGCTGCCAGATTCTTCGGCTCCCGTTGCAACACAAACTGCGCCTCGGCTGCCCCCTGCACCGCCATACCTTGATCTGTCAACAGGAAGCTCAGCGCGTTCCTGCATTCCAGACAACCCGGCCGAAGTGCAACCACACGCTGGTAAGCGGCAAGCGCCTTCGAACGATCCCCAACATCTTGCGCTGCCACTGCATAGCGCCGCCAATATTCAATATTCGCGGGTGCCCTTTTCACTGAGTCAGCCAGCGCTTCTACCGCTTGCGTGCGATCCCCTTCGAGCCATAGCGCCACGCCAAGATGATAGTGCGCTGAGGCGTTGGATGAAGAAAGTCGAATGGCCTCTTTAAACCTTAGAATCGCTTCACTCCGCCGCTGCATTGCAGCCAACAGAAATCCGCACTCATCCTCAACAGCAGAACTGCGAGGTCCCTTCTTCTGCCTTGCCTCAAGGATTTCGAGCGCTCCCGCAGCATCACCCAGCGCCTTACGGCGATCAGCCTCTGCACGCCATTCCATCTGCGCCAGCACCAGCAGGATAAGTGTCAAACCCACAAGCATCATCATATAGCCACACTGCAACCCTTTGACTTCGCCACTCGCCTGTGATGAAATGTGCCCCACTGCTGTTCAATACCGTGTTGTAAGCCAGGAGTCCCTGATGTTGATTTTCAAGAAGCGGTGGATCAGCTCGATGCTGTGGATTACCCTGGCCGGCGCAAGTCTACTGGAAGCCCAAACGGCGGGCACCGGCACACTGGTTGGCACTGTCACCGATTCCAGCGGCGCGCTGGTTGTGGGCGCAAAAGTGGTCGTGATCAACCCGGCAAGTATCTGCGCGATGCTGTCGCAATTCGTACTGGCGAGATCCCACGCATTGACATCGAAATGCAGCTCGGCGGTGTCACCGAGACAATCCAGGTAACAGGCGGCGCACCACTCCTCGATACAGAAACCTCTGCCTCCGGGCTGATCCTTTCGGGCGAAACTCTGCTAGCGATCCCGGTCAGCCAGAAGCGGCTCGTCCGCATGATGTGTTACTACCCAGGGACGAATTCGGTCAACGGATACCACGTGCTCGGCCAGCGTTCCAGAGCCATCGGCTATCAGATCGATGGGGTTAACGGCTGGCCTGGCGGGCGCAATCGTGCACCGCCCCGGCGCGTTGGCAAGAAAGGACCTCAACAACTTTGCACCTCGCCTCGGTCTGGCCTGGAACTTCCACCCCAAAATGGTATTCCGTGCTTCCTTTGGAATGGTCCATCAGGATATTTTTGCCACAGACCGCAACAGCATGTTCCAGGAATATTTAGCCACCGCGAACGTCCAGTCGCCAGTGGGCGACCCGCGCCACGTCTTCCGTCTTTCGCAAGGCCCCGGCAGAATTACCTACAACGTCCAGCCCGATGGCTCAGTACTCTTCGTTGGAACCAACTACAGCGGCAGAGCAGCTCACACATGGGACACCAACATGCGCTTGCCTTACGTCATGAGCTGGTCAGGCGGCCTGCAATCCAGCTTCCGTGGGCAGTGGGTAATCGAAGCCCAGTATCAGGGCCAGTCAGGAGTGGGTCTCCTCAACAACTGGAACATCAATGTACTTCCTCTCGATGTCTCCCGTGACCCGTCAGTGCTCAATCAGATCTTCACCGCACAGCAGAATTTCTTGCTCTACAAGTATTTTGGCGACGTGCGCCTCTTCTCCAATTTCGGCCACAACTCCTACCACGGCTGCACGCTTTGTGTAGAGAAGCGGATGTCGGGCGGACTGACCTTCAATAGCTTCTACACGATGAGCAAGACCATCACCGAAACCGAAGCCGAGACTGGCGACAACGGCCTTACTTACTGCAATCGCCGCAGTCTGGCCCACCATTTATTATGTCATTCGCGGGAAGTCCAAATCGCTACTTGCCGGGTGAATCTCGGCCGAATATCTTGACCACTCATGGTGCAGCGCAGGTGGACAACTGGGCCATTGGCGGTAGCCGCTTTCCAACCCAATCGCAGAATCCCTACCTGAACTTCAACTCTTTCGCCTACCCGGGCGCCTTCACGGTCGGCAACCTCGGTCGCAATGTCTTTGAAGCGCCTGGGCTCGCCTGGACTCAGTTCTCCATCGCCAAATGGTGGACCTTGAAAGAGCGCTACCGCTTTCAGATCCGCCTGGACGGCAACAATTTCCCATTCAAGCAGCCACAGTATGGCGACCCTAGCGGCACTTTCAATGCAAATTCCCCGGGGGCATTTGCCCGAATTGGCAGTGCCACCCGCGGTGCCTTCTCAGATATCGGCACTGCAAACTCAAACCTACTGATCATCGGCCGCTTCCAGTTTTGAGAAAACCGTTCACGGAAATTGTCAATATTTTATTTCGTTGATTCCAAATGAGTTCTCTCTACAACGCAGTCAAACTCCGTCTTCTTGCTTGCTAACTTCCTTTCGAGTGTGAGCGTATGTCTCGCCAGCATATCGATACCCAAAAGGAATGAATCATGAATCAAGAAGAAGAATTACCAGAAGTACAAAAACAGAAGCGGAATCGTAACCGCACTCTGCCGCCAGTTCAAGTCAACGACGTCGAGGACCCACGTTGCTACGCAACGCTGATGGACCGCCTCTTCACAGAATTGCCTCCCTCAAACGTCCAGCAGGAAGGCGACCTCAACTCGCTGGGGCAACTACGCTGGACCAGCGAGCGAGTCAACAATCTTATCGAAAGTGAGCTCAATCACTTTGTTCGGTCGCCACAACTGCAGACCATGGGCGACACCAACTCAAGGTTGATGACCGCATACCGGCTTTGTTTAAGCGAGAAGACTTTTAATCTGCTATCCAAACAGCACCTCGACACAATCAAAACAACCAATGCGCTTTCAGCACGAGTAGAGAAGTGGTCTGCACCCAAATCGCCCCGTAGTAGCCGATCGAGGGAGCTATAGTCATGCCGCGCAAGAAAGCAATTGTCCCGCGTGCTTACGGGATACTCGAGTCTTCTCCAATCCACGCCACTCCGGTCGAAGTGATCGAATCAGGCACAGTTCGATTGGCCTTGATTCTGGATCTGCTTGCAGAGACGCTTCGGCCTTATCCAGAAGCCAAGCACGCCATCTCCGAGGCCATAGCAGCACGTCTCGGAGTTAGCCCTCAAACCAGGATTCTGCCCTGATGGAACCGCAATTCGTTCTGCGCAAATTGGGGAGCCGGCTCGATCCGGCTTCCTTTGCCCGATACTTCCTCAGCATCGATCCAGATGAGAAACAGTCTCAGGTATTGCGTTCAGAGTCGCCACAAATGATGCTCAACTGCTCACGCCAGTGGGGCAAGTCCACAGTGTCGAGCATACTCGCGCTGCACAAAGCTTACTTCGAACCCAAAAGCCTCGTACTTGTAGTCAGCCCAACGCTCAGACAGAGTGGCGAGTTGATCCGCAAGATCATCGGCTATCTCCCTGCACTCGGGCTTCGTAAAAAAGGCGACGGCGTAAACACGCTCTCCGTCGAGCTTCCAAATGGTTCCCGCATAGTAGGTCTTCCCGGCCGCGATGGTACCATCCGTGGCTTCTCTGGCACCAGCCTTCTCATCATTGACGAGGCCAGCCAGGTCGCCGACAGTCTCTATCGCAGCGTTCGCCCATTTCTCGCTGCCTCCAAGCATGGCCGCATGGTGATCATGTCAACTCCCTATGGCACCCGAGGCTTCTTTTGGGAAGAGTGGGAGCGAGGCGACGGCTGGGAGCGCGTCGAAACACCGGCCAACGAATGCCCGCGCTTCGATCCTGAATTCCTCGAACGCGAACGCAAGTCGATGGGCGAGTCGTGGTTCAAGCAGGAATACCTTTGCCAATTTCTCGAGAACGAAAATACCTTCCTGCCGCGAGCCTGGGTGGAAGCCGCGTTCACCCGCGAGATCAAGGCCTTATCGCTTTAGGAGCCAATCATGAGCAACCAGCTACAAAAAAACGAATACTTCCTCGGCCTCGACCTCGGACGCAAGCAGGACCACTCAGCTCTCGTCATTGTCGAAAGATCGCTGCAAGCGATGAACACCCGCTACATTGATGCCTACACGAAGTGGGAGTCGTTCTTAAGCGTTCGTTATGCCAAACAGTGGAAGCTCGGCACCGCCTATGGCGAAGTCGCCAAAGAAGTCGGTGCCATCTTCAAGAAGGTCGAAGCGCTAGGCAGAAGTGTTCTTGTCTTTGACCAGACCGGTGTTGGCGATGCAGTCTTTGAGATGATCCGCGAACACCTGCGAGGCTCAAGCGTAGAAGGTGTCGTCATCACTCACGATCTCAAGCGAGACATGTACGCAGCCGTCGAAACCAATCTGGAACAGGGCAAACTTAGAATCCCCGAAGACTGCTATTCCAGCCGCGAGCTCAAGCAGGAATTGCTATCGGTCGAAATCAGGCGTATCGGCTTCGGCTACAAGTTCGGTGCCTTCGAAAAGGATTCCCATGACGACCTCGTCATGGCCTTGGCTTTAGCCTGTTGGCGCGAGCGAATCAGCCAGCGCAACAACGAACCCAATAGGCGCCTTCCCGGTTTCTAGTGGAAGTATGCGTAGGTCAGACCCTTTGTGCCAACCTTAGCCTCAAAGCGGTCTGGCCCCAAGGGTAATTTGACACTCTTGAGATCAAGCCGTTTCTGCCCTGCAGCAATGGCATGTGTGCCTAGCCACTTGGCGGTCAACTGAGTGGCTTCGTTCTGCGGAGCGAACAGCAGTGTGACATCGTACGGGCCGGCCGCCTTCACGTCGAGCTCCCAATGGCCAATCCCTGTTGCCTCCCAGCTTGCACTGTCCCCCCGCCAGTCTTGCCTGGTCAGCAACACGGGTGACTTTCCATTCAATACAATTTTCGGAGGCGCGTACTTGTGTGTTCCGGCTACATCTTTGAACCATGCCTCATAGGACATCCTCAATTGCCGCACCGTATTCGGATCTGCCGCAGCCAGATCTTTTGCTTCCACTCGATCGGCCTCAAGATCATAAAGCTCTTTGCCATTAACCAGCTTCATTCTCTGCGTAAGTACGGCGCTATTTTCAAAGGGACGAGGGGCATCCCCACGATGCCATTGAATGAACACCGTGCGGTCACTCCAGGTCTCTTTAGCTTTGGCATCCGTCAGCAGCGGCATCAAACTGCGCCCATCCAACTTGGCCGTAGTCTCAGCCCCAACCGCTTCAAGCAGCGTAGGAGTGAGATCGATATGTGCACTCAGCCGGTCCACAACCGTTCCGGCGGCGATACGTCCGGGCCACTTGACAAAGAGCGGAACTCGAATCCCGCCTTCGTAGGATGTACCCTTCAGCCCGCGCAAACCAGCATTGAAGCGCTTCTGCTGGGGCCCATTGTCGGTCATAAAGATCAGGATCGTGTCGCGTTCGAGGTTCCGCTCCTTCAAATGGCTCACCAGCTTGCCAACGTTCTGATCGACGTTGCTGACCATTGCGTAGATCTTCGCCGTCGTCTCGTCGAGGCCCAGCTTGCGAAATGGCTCGACCAATTCTTCAGCAACCTGCAGCGGCGTATGGGGAGCATTCGTTGGCAGATAACAGAAAAATGGTTTCGTCCGGTTGTCATCTATAAAGCGCATCGCCTCCCGAAAGTACACATCCGTGCAATAGCCCTTCTGCTGCTCCCACTTCCCATTCCTGCTTAGAACCGGATCAAAATAAGAAGGAGCAACACCGCTGATCTCCTCCGGCAAATCTCCAGGCTGCATCAATCCGCCGCCATTCAAAACCAGACTGTCGTCGAAACCCTGGTCAATAGAGCGCAACGGATAGTTGTCCCCAAGATGCCACTTTCCAAAAATACCCGTTCGATACCCAACCGGCTTCAGCATCTCAGCAAGCGTCACTTCTTCAGGCCTCATCATGCTGCGGCCAAGGTAAGTATCGACAACCCCAGTGCGATAGTTGTACCGCCCGGTCAGCAAACTTGATCGCGTCGGGCTGCAAACAGGTGATGAATAGAAACGGCTGAATTGCGCGCCTGCCTTTGCGATTGCATCGATATTGGGCGTGGCCAAATTCGGATTGCCATGCAACGAGAGATCACCATAGCCCTGATCGTCAGTCAGGATTAAAACAATATTGGGCTTCCGTGTTTGAGCCACAAGCGGGGTGGCCAGCAACGGCATGAAGGATCGGCGTGTGATCATGAGGCGATTCTATCCGACAATAGGTTTGTGAAAGACGAAGCGCTACTAAGCCACATCAATAAACTACCCAACGGCCGCGCCACGACAAAAACGCTAACGCGCGAAATGGGCAACAAGGGTGTCAAGCGCGAAGAGGTCGAACGCGCCATCGAACGGCTCACTCGCAAAGGCCTTCTCATCGAGCTGCGCAACAACACCTACCAGCTCGCCTCCAAGACTCGCGAGTTCTCGGCTGGAACTTTACGCATGCATCGAGACGGCTTTGGCTTCGTCATACTCGACCAGAAACCGGAAGGAATAGAAGGCGACGTCTTCATCAATCCCGATTCAGCTCAGAAGGCCATGCACGGCGATAAAGTACTCGTGCGCCTCGGCCGGATCGGCCACGATGGCCGCGTCAACGGCGAAATCGTTCGCGTCCTGCACCGTGCCAATCAGCGCATGGTCGGGCAGTTCCGCCTCACCAAGCGGGGCTGCTTTGTCGTCCCCTACGACCAGAAAATCAAGCAGTGGATCCAGATCCCCGAAGGCTTCGAGATCCCCGCCCCGCACATCAACCCGGATCGTGTCGGCATCAAAGAGGTTAAGGTCGAAAAAGTCGCCGACCTCAACGGCATGATGGTCACCGTCGAGGTGCTCGACTTCCCCGACGAAGATTCAAACGGTGTCGGTCGGGTAATCGAACTGCTCGGCTTCGAAGATGACTTCGGCGTCGACGTCGAAATCATGATC
>CAZZGS010000083.1:0-11337 GCA_964653845.1 uncultured Bryobacter sp. | reverse complement strand
GATTTCGGTCGTACGGAAGGAAAGGTTCCCCACGTAAATATTCGTCATCATATCTCCTAAACTCTGTACTACTATTGATGGTTCATGAGGGAATCCGCGCCAGCCATTCTCATCGACATACCGACAGGAGCCAACCTCAAAACTATACACCTATATTACCCACAACTATGACCAAACGTTTGCTGCTGGTATTGACGGAGTTTCCGCCCTCGTTTGGGGGAATGCAGACACACGCCATTGAACTGAGCCGGTGGCTGCATGATCGCGGCTATCACGTGGAGGTAGCCACCTACCGGCTGGAAGAGGGGCCAGCCGGCATCCCAGCCTTGCCGTTTGAAGTTCATCGCGTGATGTCGAGAGTTGCCTACCAGGCAAACGTTCGAAAGCTAGCTCAATTGGCGAGCGCAATGAGAGCAGATTTGATCTATTCCTCGACGGTGTATTACGGAGAATTGACTTCGGAGACGGGACTGCCGATTCTGTGCCGGAGCGCTGGAAATGATGTGTTAAGGCCTTGGATTGCGTGGCCGTTCCGGATGGGTAGCCGAGTGCTGGATCTGCCTTGGGTCGAGCGCCAAGTCTACCGGAGGTGGAAGCACTGGAATTGGCCGGCTCAGTTGGAGGGCTTGATGCTGAAGCGGCGTGCGGCAATGATGCGGTCTTCGGCAAGACGCATGGAATGGATTTTTGCCAATTCTGCGTTTACACAAAACTTGTTGAAGGAAGCAGAGGTGGCAGGAGATCGAATAGAAGTTCTGCCTGGGGGAGTCGATGTTAAATTCTTCGCCGACGGGCGCAGTAGTAGAACCGATTTGGGTATGGGCGAGGAGTATTTCTACTTGTTGACGGCTTGCCGGCTGGTGGAGAAGAAGGGACTGGATACGCTGGTAGAGTCTGTGTGCCTGTTGCGAGATCGAGGATTGAAGCTTCGATTGCTGATCGCAGGTGAGGGTGGGAGCAGGAGTCGCATTGAGGAAATCGTGACCAGGTTGCGGTTGTCTGAGGACGTGACTATGCTGGGTTATGTTGGACGGGAAGATCTGCGGGACTACCTGCATGCCAGCGACCTATTCGTACTTTCGAGCAGAGAAGTGATCGACCCGAGAACGGGGCTAAGAGATGCGGAGACGATGGGGCGGGTCTTGTGTGAAGCTTCGGCTTGTGGCTTGCCGGTTGTGACTACTTCAAGTGGTGGCATCCCGAGTGTGATTCAGGATGGCTGGAATGGATTGCTGGCCGAGCCTGGTTCCGCGGAAGATCTTGCAGCGAAGATCGAAATCATTTGGCGAGATAAAGAACTTGGTGCCAAATTGGGCCGGAACGGATTGGGGCAGGCCCGGGAGCATTTTGACTGGGCGGTTCTTTTTGCCGCACACGAATTGGCAATCGAGAAGATGCTGTCTAGTAGGGAGTAACGCCCTGGAAAACGATGTCGGTGTCGACCGTCTCTTCTGCGTCGAGCTTCTTCCATTCTTCTTCAATATTGGGCATGTCGACTTCTGGGCCAGTGCCGGTCATCATGGCTAGCCGATCGGTGGTTAGTTCTCCCAGAAAGCGGTTTTGTCCGATTTGCAAAGTGGCGGCTACGTTGCATTCGAGCCAGCCAGTCTGGATCTGGATCATGACCGGGTTTTCGACGAAGCCGACGCTATCGTATTCGCCAGGATCATTGGGGAGTTTGCCTTCATGCCATTTGTCGAAGAGCAGTTCTTTGACAATTCCGAGAGGAGAACCGGTGTTTGAGAAGAGGGGTAGCTCCATCAAATCCATTTCGAGATTTAGAGAAAATGTTTGGTCAGACTGGATACTGATTTTTACGTGGGCTAATGTCGCCAATTCGCAGAGTGCGGTCATCAAGCCCTATCGTCGCAGATCTAAAACTCGATCGAGGCGAGGATCTCTGAAGGCTTCTTGTCGAAGGCCTTGCAAATCGCAAGAAAACTTTCGAGCGAAGGCAGGTGTGCGCCACGCTCGATGGAACTGATCTGACTTACGCTCAGCTTGGTTGCCGCCGCGACATCTTTCAAGCTCCAATCCTTTTCCACACGCAGGAGTTTGATGCGGTGGCCCAGACGTTCACGCAAGCGATCCTGGGCTGCACGGCCGAGACCAAAAGTCTCGATGGCGTTGGCAAGAGTAGTTCGCAATTGCGCGAGGCTGAAGGGCTTGGTGAGATAGTCGAAAGCCTTGCGCTTGAGGGCAGCACGCATGTCGTCGAGCGACGGGTATCCGGTGACGATGATGACACAGAGGGTGGGCCAGCGAGTGAGAAGCTGATCGAGGACCTGCTCGCCCTGAAAATCGCCCATTTTCATATCGAGCAAAACGATATCCGGCAGACGCTGTTCAGCGGCGAGGAAAAGATCTTCGGGATGAGAAAATCCATGAACGGAAAATTGAGCGTCTTCTACCAGCACGTCTTCCATATAATTGCGGAAGTCGTTGTCGTCGTCGAGTACGGCGATTTCGACGAGCGCCGGTGTCGGCTGAATTTCCATAACACTACTGTAAAACCAAAGCGATGAGAAACCAAACACGACGAAATGTTCTTGCTGGACTGGCGGGCGGATTGTTAGGTGCGAAAACGAAACAACCCAATATTGTTTTGGTGCTTTTTGACGATTTGGGATGGCGGGATTTTGGCTGTTATGGCAATAGCAAGCCCGTGACGCCCAATATCGATGCGATTGCCGCTGAAGGGGTCAAGTTCACGCAGGCCTATGCGGCATGTCCCGTTTGCAGCCCTTCTCGAGCGGCGCTGCTGACAGGAAAGTATCCACCAAGAAGTGGCGTGACCGATTGGATTGCAGGCAGGCCGCAATGGCCGACGGCAAAACTAGTAACCCCAAAGACGGGCACATTTCTTCCGCTTGAAGAGGTGACGATGGCCGAAACATTGAAGAAGGCAGGATACAGGACGGGATCGGTTGGCAAGTGGCATCTAGGTGGAAGCGATGGACACATGCCAACCGATCAGGGCTTTGATCACAATACGGGTGGGAATCAGCGTGGCTCCAATGGCTATTTTGGGCCCTTCGATCTGCCAGGTCTAGAAGGACGCAGCGCGCAGAATTATCTAACTACGGAACTCGGGATAGCGGCCAGGAAATTTGCCGCAGTTGACCGCAAGCCATTCTTTTTGTACTGGCCCAATTATGCCGTCCACCTACCCCTGCAGGCTCCCGGGCATTCCGGGAAGGAGGGTACATACCACGAGATGCTGCGGATCGCCGACGAGCAGATCGGCCTGATGCGGAATCAACTGAAGGCGGCTGGGGAATATGAAAACACAATTTGGATGATCACTTCAGACAATGGAGGGCTATTGTACGAAGGCAAGAGCCGGGAGCCGGTTACCAACAACCAGCCGTTGCGGGCGGGCAAGGGGCATCTTTACGAGGGCGGCATTCGTGTGCCGCTGATCGTGAAGGCAGGTAAGGCCAAAGCTGGGCTCGAAGTCAGCGCGCGGGTCTCAGGAATTGATTTGTACCCTACCGTGCTTGAGCTTCTGGGCATGGCAAGACCGCGAGGCATCGACGGAGTTGCGCTAACGGGGCTTCTGGATGGCAAGAAAAAGAGCCTGAAGCGGGATGCATTGTATTGGCACTATCCGCATTACTCGAACCAAGGTGGAGATCCGGGTGGAGTGGTGATTGAACAGAACTGGAAGCTGATTGAATTCTATGAAACGGGAAGGCTGGAATTGTTCGATTTGGAGAAGGATGCGGGAGAGAGGAAGAATCTGAGCGGCACAGAAAGGGGACGAGCCTTAAAAATGCAGAAGATGCTGCAGCAATGGAGGAAGGATGTTGGTGCGGTCATGCCGCAGGAGAATCCAAATTTTGATCCTGCCAAAGAGGACCAGGGTCTCTTTGGGAAGGAACCTCCAATAGTACCTGCGGCCTAGGACGCAACAGAAGCGGTGGAGACGATTCGGGAAAAGATCATGCTAATCGAGGGCACAACGGTAGTTGGAAAAAAGACCCATAAAGCGAGGACCATGAAGCCAATCAACATGGCGTATTCAATGAAATCCTGTCCACTGGTATCAACCAGTAGTCGGGATAATTGTTTTCTAGCGGCGATTAAACTTTGGTAGGGCATGTTCTAGTACTCCAGGCTCATTGGATATTTCAATGTTGGGGCAAATCGCGGCTCACTTCAACTAAGCAAATCACGTAGCAGTACTTCTAATTCACACTAGTACTTTCGTCAGATATCAGGAAAAGCGCCTAAGGTTGTTTTATTCGTAGCGGAGAGCTTCGACGGGGTCAAGCCGAGCAGCCTTGATTGCAGGCCATGTGCCGAAGAAGACGCCTACAGCGACGCTGACGCCCAGGCCAGCGAGGATTGCCCAAAGGGGCGTGCTGCTGGGCAGGGCTGGCACCAGGGCAGCCACCAGTAGAGTCACCAGGGTAGAGACGACGATACCGATGATTCCCCCAAGAACGGTCAGGCTTGAGGCTTCAAGAAGGAACTGGAAAACGATATCGGGCTTGCGGGCACCAAGCGCTTTCCTGATGCCAATCTCGCGGGTTCGTTCGGTAACACTGACGAGCATGATGTTCATTACGCCGATGCCGCCGACTAGCAGGCCGAGACCGGAGATGGCAATAGAAACGATAACAATCAAGCCGGTGATTTTATCGAATTGAGCAATGATTTGATCCGCTGTGGAGATATTGAAGTCGTTATCGACACCAAACTTCACTCCACGGATCCTGCGCATTGCGGCTTGCATTTCTTCAAAAGCCTGCTCACGCATGCCTTCACGTGCCTTGCCCGTCAGAAAAACATTGTCTGCAAAGGGATATTTCTGTTTCGCGACGGCAAGTGGAATCTCTATATTGCGATCCAAGCCGTTCTCACCAAAGAATCCACCCTTGGCCTTTTCGAACACACCGATGACGCGAAACTCAGATCCATCGACAGAAATGGTTTTGTTCAGCGTTTGACCGTCAGGGAAGAGCGCCTCAGCAACGCTGGGACCAATGACACAAACCCGCAGGCCACGGATATCTTCATCTGGAGTGAATACACGGCCAGAGCGAAGCTCACGAGGTTGCACCAGATAGGAGTTGGCCGACCGGCCCTGCAGGCCAATCGTATCGCTTTCAAAGCCGGGAACCTTGGCTGAAAGGGCTCTTCCACCTTGCACGGTTGGAATAAAGATCGAAACGGAAACGCGCTCGATCGCAGGGCTGGTGCGCTCTATGAACTCTGCGTAGCCTGGCTCGAGCGGGCGCCGCTTCTGCTCTTTTGGGGATCCCCCGGAATTCGGATCACCTGAAAAGCGTGAGACAAAAATGGAATCCGGACCAAACTCTTCGAAGAAGGTCACGATGCCGGCCCGAAGGCCGGTGAGAAGGCTGGCAACAGTTACGACGGTAGTAATGCCGATGACAATGCCAAGGATCGTCAGCCCGGACCGGAAGCGATTGGCCCAAACAGACTCAGCCGCCAGCTTAATGGTTTCGGCTATAGGAACGCTCATGGATTAATCAGCCCTCAGGGCTTCAATAGGATCGAGACGGGCGGCTTTGCGGGCTGGATACCAGCCTGAAATCAAGCCGACGCCGCTTGAGACAAAGACAGCCAGAAGAATATAGGGATAGGTGATTCTCATCTTCACATCAAACGTATTGGTCACAATTAGAACCAGACCCCACGCAATGGCAATTCCCAGAAATCCGCCCAGCGCCGAGACCATAAAGCTCTCAGTAAGGATCTGGACGAGGATGTCAGCGCTTCGAGCCCCAAGCGCCTTTCGAATCCCGATTTCCTTGGTGCGCTCGGTAACGCTGACGAGCATGATGTTCATGATTACGATTCCGCCTACAACCAATGAAATGAGAGTGATGGGGACAACTACGATTCGAATCAGGCCAAGTATATTGTCTACAAATCCGCGAATCGAATCGGGCGTAAGAAAACCGAAATTGTCTTCCTTTTTGGGGCCAAGATGGTTGCGCACGCGCATGGCACTGCGCGTGACTTCAAGGGCCTCATCGAGAGAAAGGCCGGAACCCGCTTTAGATCTGGCGAAAATGCTCATCGATTTGGCTGGGCCATAGAGCTTTTCAAAGGTTGTGTCGGGGATATAAACGGAGTTGTCCTGGCTGCGGCCGAGGTTTGACCCCAGCTTTTCCTGTACGCCGATAATCAAAAACTCATAGCCGCGTACCTTAATCGTTTGCCCGATGGGCGAGGCACCCGGAAAGAAGTAGGTGCGGATTTCATCTCCCACCACAGCCACGTAGCTTTTGTTGCGTTCTTCCTGTTCGGTAAAGAAACGTCCATCGACGATGCCTACGTCGCGAATTTCCGACAGGACGGCAGATACGCCGAGAATGCTGCAAGCCTCGAGCAGCCGATCGTCCCGCTTGACATCGTCCTGTCGCTGGGAATAAGGACTGTACTGAACCTGCTCACCAGTAGCCGCTCGAAGATAGACAAGGTCTTCACGACGTAACTGCCGGTTATTGCGAAGCAAGGCAGCGCGCTGCTTGGCCGTAAGGCGCCCTACGTTGGCAACCTGGGCCAGCAGGTAGGACTCGGTGCCAAAAGCCTTGGAGGTGGTCTCTTCTGCGGTTATGCCTAAACCTTCAATCCCTGCACCAACAAGAATGACGCTGGCAACACCGATAACTACACCGAGCAAAGTTAGAAAGCTCCTGAGGCGATGCGCTTTGATCGAATCGAGGGCAAGGGACAGGGCTGTTAAGTATGACGTTGTCACAAGGCTTCTTAGTTAGAGTCCGTGCCTGGAAAGAAGATCCTCAATCTGTTGAAAATCTGCAGGCTCAATATTGAGAGTAGCGGACTTGAGGACTCCATCAAGCTGACCGCGATTGCGAAGACCTACGATGGCAGAGGTTACGGCAGGGTGCCTTAAGGTCCACGCAATTGAAAGCTCGCCTACGCTGCAGTCGTATTTGGCGGCAATTGCTCGCAGATCTTCCACCAGATTGAGAGTCGAAGTCAGGCGAGGCTCTTGAAAGTAGGGGCTGCGCTTGCGGAAATCGTTCTCAGGAAGATTCTCGACCCTTGCTTTGGTCATGCTGCCACTAAGAAGCCCATTTTTCATCGGCGAATAGACGAGCGTGCCGACGTTGGTAGATGCAGCATGAGGAAGAATGCTGTCCTCAATCTCTCGTTGCAAAAGCGAGTAGGGAGGTTGCAGAGACGTAATTGGAGCAATGGTCTGAGCCCGCTTCATCTGAGCCTCACTAAAGTTGGAGACACCGATCCAGCGCACCTTACCCTCTTCTTTGAGCTTGGCCATTGTGGTCCAGCCTTCTTCGACGTCCTCATCAGGCTCAGGCCAATGCATCTGGTAGAGGTCAATCACGTCGACATTGAGTCGACGAAGGCTAGCTTCGCATTCGCGGCGGATCGAATCCTCTTTGAGGCTCTTCCCGATCTCACCCTTTTCGTTCCAGATTCGAGCGCACTTCGTAAAGAGGTAGGGCTTAGTGGACAAGCCAGCAACAGCCTTGGCCACGACCTCTTCTGAGTGCCCCAGTCCGTATACGGCTGCCGTGTCGATCCAGTTCATCCCAGCCTCAATAGCAGCGCGAATCGCTTCGACTGACTCGTTGTCGTCCTGATGGCCCCATCCGAAGGCCCAACCGCCTCCACCGATGGCCCAAGCGCCAACTCCCAACGGGGTAATGTCTAAGTCGCTGTTTCCAAGGCGTTTCGTCTGCATAAATATCAGTTCCTTCATTAGTGTATCGAAGGCTCTGGAGGCGAAGTAGAGGAAAATACAGGACTTCCATCAGCACCAGCATTAAGCTTCATTAAGTACTGGGCCATTTGTTCTAGTAGTAAATCCATATTTGGGGGTACGGGTACCGCATTGACTTCTCTATCATTGGCCTCAAACTGGATACAGGTGATTTTGATGAAACAAAAAGCCCTCAGAATCATCAACTTGAAGGGATTTAAGATTGACGACGTTATCAATTGAACAACCAAAACCGCAAGGCAGAGTAGAGGCAACGGAGAACACTGCTTGGCTTGATGGCAGGCAGGGAATCGTTGATTTGACCTGGCGGGTTGGCTTGCTCGAACAGATTCGGTCTTACGCTTGTTCCACATACGTCAGCCGCAGTGGCAAGGGTGAAGATGTGGGTGGTCTATTGTTTGGATATCGGCACGATGAGTCTGTACAGGTAATGACCTGGCGCCCGATTTCTCGTGGCAAAGACGCAACCGCACACTTTTACTTGAACTCGAAAGAAGAACAGGTACTGCGCAAGAGCCTTCAGAACGCAAAGACGGACGCTTCCTTAAAATCAATGGAATTACTGGGATGGTTTCGGTCACGAACCAAAGGCGAGCCGGAACTGGAAGAGCATGACGTCAAGTTTCATGAGAAGTTCTTTGATCGGCTGTCCCAATTTGCCATGATCATTCGTCCGAGCCATCAACGGCCCGCCGATGCAGCGATCTACGTGCGTAATCGGGAAGATCTTTTTGAATTGAAGGATCCAACAACGAGACTTTCACTTAAACAAGAACCATTTGCCACAGAAAACGAATTTTCCGCTGGCGACTCTATTCCGGGTGTTTTGATTGACGAAATCGAAGAAGTCTCCCCCAGCCGCTTCCCGTTGCTACAGGTTGCCGTTGCAGTCATGGCAGCAGGGATTCTTGCCGTGGCTCTGGTCTCGTTGTTGCAGTGGAATTCTGCACGGCAGGAACCTGTAAAGGAGATTGTTGGACTCGGCTTTGAAATCACTATTGACGGAAATGAACTCAAGGCGAAATGGAACCCCTCCTCCGCACTGATCCAGAGCGCAGATACCGCTCAGTTGTTCCTGGGTGAAGATCGCCTTCAGTTAAGTCATTCTGAATTAGCCCAAGGATATCTGCGCGTCCCAATGAAATCGCAATCGCTCAGCGATACAGGAATCAGCCTGAAAGTAGGCGACCGGGAAGAATTTGCACAAGTAGTGGCAAGCGCCCGATAAAAAATTAACTCTGCTTCGAATCACTCCTCATCAAGCTGAATGAAAGAAAGATCTTTCGTAAATGATTAGGAGAACTTCAATGAAGAAGGCGTTTCTTGCTACTTTTCTGCTTTTGACCTCTGCGAGCTTCAGCTTTGCTGCTGACATCGTTGACACCGCTGTCGCCGCTGGCAGCTTTAAGACCCTGGTTTCACTCGTGAAGGCCGCTGGCCTCGTGGACACGCTCAAGAGCGCTGGCCCGTTCACCGTGTTTGCCCCGACTGACGAAGCATTTGCCAAGGTCCCCAAGGCGACCATGGACATGCTCGCTGCCAACCCCGACAAGCTCAAAGCAGTATTGACCTACCACGTTGTTGGCGCCAAAGTAATGGCCGCCGACGTGAAGACAGGTCCTGCAAAGACGGTCAACGGACAGTCTGCCAAGCTCACTGCCAAGGGTGGCAAGGTCATGATCGACAAGGCTAATGTTGTCAAGGCCGACATCGCTTGTGACAACGGCGTGATCCACGTGATCGATGCCGTAATCCTGCCCAAGCTGTAAGTTGTAATTATCAATTGGAAAAGCCCGCTCCTAAGGGAGCGGGCTTTTTTCTATTGTCTCAGTGAAATACCAGACATATCAGACGGCTTCTGGATTTCCAGTAGATCCAGAATTGTGGGAGCAAGATCCCGAAGGCTTCCGCGCAGGTTTGGAGCATCCGTGCGCAGGGTCTTGTGGGCCTCTTCAACGATTACAACAGGAACGGGGTTGGTGGTGTGGTAGGTATGAACGCCCTTGGTAACTGGGTCAATCATGGTCTCAGCGTTACCGTGATCAGCTGTAATGATCCAGGCGAAACTACCGTGAGCCTTGAGCGCAGCTTCGATTTGCCCGACATAAATATCGGTGGTTTCGACGGCCTTTTTGGCGGCTTCAAAGACACCAGAGTGGCCGACCATGTCGGGGTTGGCAAAGTTAACGATGATGACACCGTATTTCTTCGATTCAATCGCCTTTACGACAACGTCTGAAACACCCTCGGCAGACATTTCAGGCATCAGGTCATAGGTTGCAACCTTGGGTGAGGCGACCATTTCGCGCACTTCGCCCGTATAGGGCTTCTCAATACCCCCATTGAAGAAGAAGGTGACGTGAGGATATTTCTCCGTCTCGGCTACACGCAGATTGGCAATACCGTGATTGGACAACCATTCACCCAAAACATTCTGGTGCGATTCTGGTTTAAACACGAAGGGGTGAGTAAAGGTACGGTCATACTCGGTCATCATTGTGAAGCGGAGTTGATTACCCTTGGTGAGCCGTTCAGTGATCTCGCGAGCGCGATCGGCGCGGTAGTTGAAGAAGATGCAAGAATCGCCCTCTTCAATCAGACCTACCGGTGTGTTGCCGGCGTTGACGATCGTGACAGGAGAAACAAATTCATCAGTGACATCGGCAACATAGCTGTCGAGCATGACCTGTAGAGGGGATTGACTGGTCTTGGGTGCACCAGTTGTCATCGCCACTGCCGCCTGTTCTACACGCTCCCAACGCTTGTCGCGATCCATGGCAAAGTAGCGCCCCATCACGGATGCAATCTTTGCCGGCCCAAGATGCTTCTGAAGGTCTTCAATAAAGCCAGCACCAGCCCGTGGGGGAGTATCCCGTCCATCCATGAAGCAGTGGACATAGATCTCGGCCAAGCCTTCGCGCTGGGCCATGTCGATCAGAGCATAAAGGTGAGTATTGAGCGAATGCACGCCACCGTCGCTGACCAGGCCCAAAAGATGAAGACGCCTGGTCTTCATTGCTGCCTTCAGTTCGGGTAACTGAAAGAAATCGCCGGTCTCGATGGCGTGGTCAATGCGGGAGACATCCATACGAATGACGCGTCCCGAACCAATATTCAGGTGGCCTACTTCACTGTTGCCCATCTGTCCAACAGGCAGCCCCACCCAAGGGCCGGAAGCCTCAATGAGGGTATGCGGATTGGCCGCCCACAAGCGGTCAAAATTCGGTTTGTGGGCGGCCATCACTGCATTGCCTTCTGATTGCTCGCGCCAGCCAAAGCCATCCAGGATGGTGAGAACAACCAGATCAGGCTTGGACATTATTGCTTGAACGCTTTCTTGCCGAGGTACCTGGCAGAAGAACCAAGCTCTTCTTCGATGCGAAGTAGCTGATTGTATTTGGCGATACGGTCTGTACGCGACGCAGAACCGGTCTTGATCTGGCCGCAACCGGTGGCAACGGCAAGATCGGCGATGAAGGTATCTTCGGTTTCGCCAGAGCGATGCGATGCCATGGAGGTGTAGTTGGCGTTGGCCGCCATCGCCATGGCTTCGAGCGTCTCGGTGAGGGTGCCGATCTGGTTCACCT
>CAZZGS010000082.1:0-11355 GCA_964653845.1 uncultured Bryobacter sp. | reverse complement strand
ACACCGGCCTCCGTGGCCGCATCGATACCCCCACCATCACCGACCTCCTCATGCTGATCTCTGCCCGTGAAGCCAAAACTCCTGGAGTAGCTGGCCCCTTCCTCGAAGGCTCCGACTGGGGCATCGACGACTGGGCAGACATCCTCGGCAACTTCGACATGCGAGGCTGGTTCCTCAACACCCTCCGCAACAGCGGCAAAGAGCCAGACTGGCCCGAAGCCCAGGCCCTTGAATTCTACGCTCAGGAATTTCTGTCCGACGACGGCGACGCCATCGAACAGATGCTCGATATGGGCCGCGAAGACCTGGCCCTCATGACAGCCACCAGCGTCGCCGAAAACGTAGAACTCCTCCGCCCCGTCCTTGAAGCCATGGCCCGCTCTGAAAACCCCAAAATCGCCGCCGCCATGCAGGCCTATCTCGCTGAGCATGGCCAATCCACTGGTCGACAATGGTTGAACTGACACATATCTCTAGCGACAACTAGAGATTTATAATCACAGTATTATCAACAACTTAAGCCAAAAGAAAAAGATTTCTATTGACGTTATCAAACAATCACCCCATACTCTATATAGATGAAGAATTTATGGCAAGACATCTTAACCGCACTCCTCAAGTGGAGTGAAGGGCTCTCTGCATAACCTCTCCTGTATCCTTTCGTTTCGATCTCACCTTTCAGCCCGCCTCACGGTGGGCTTTTTATTTGCGGTTGTTATCGTTATGGCTTTATGCTGAAGTTTCCGCTTTAGTAATTGAGGCCTGTCTTTTTGCAACCGGACCCCAGCAACGCCGCAGAATCCAGCGATGAGCAGATTTACGATGCCGTTTGCTCACTCCTTGTGACCTCACAGTCAATCGATAACTTCCTTTCGATTCCTCTTCCTCATGCACTCCACCTTAGGGAGTCTTCTCCTCAAGCTCCTCAACCAGGCAACCGCCTAAAGGCCAGATATCTAATTCAGTCCTCCCTTGCCGAAGGAGGCTCTGCTTCCGTATTCATCGCCTCCGACGAAATCCTGGCCAATCGCTTAGTGGTCGTCAAAGTGCTAAACCAGATCGACGAACCTACTATTGTCAAAGAATTGATAACTGCGGAGATTCACTCCCTTGCCCGCATCAGGCATCTCAATCTGCGTGGAATTCTAGACCTCGGCGAGACTGATTCAGGCCTCCCTTTCCTCGTCTTGGAATACATCGAAGGCGAGAGCTTGCGGCAACTAATCGCCCGCCGTCAGACCATCTCACCAGATCGGATCGACAGACTCTTGGTCGGCATAGTAGAAGCTCTGGCCGAGGCCCATCGATATGGCATCATCCACCTCGACCTCAAGCCCGAAAACATTATCATCACCGATCCAGGGCTTGCAACGGAACGCGCTGTTGTCATCGATTTCGGTATCTCCGCTTTAACCGCTCACTCCGCAGCATCTTCCAGATTCAAACAAAGCCCATATTCCGACCCTCAAACTACCAGCCCCCCTAAACCTGCCGCCGACATCTTCTCACTCGCTCGCGTCTTGCATGAACTCTACTCTTGTGGTCCCAAAAATGCCAATCCCCAAGTTCCGGCTAGAATCAAAAATGCGATTACTCGCGCCACCTCTCCTGAACCCTTACTCCGCTACGCTTCTGTAACGGATTTCGGCACCGCCTGCACTCAAACAACGGTCAGCCGCTGGGCGAGCTTTGCGTTTGTGCTTGCCATCGCCTCTGTAATCCTGATCTCGATAATGCTGAGTTCTCAAAGCCCCTCAGATCCATGGAAGGGCCTGAATCCTAAGCCCTTCATCACCGAGAAGGGATCCCATCGCGACATCGCACACTCCAGCGACGGCAAATCACTTTTTTACACTACCGGGCTCGAAGGTGACTTTGCTCTCTTCCAAACTCCGATCGACCGCTTTGCCCCAAAGCCTGCAGTGGTTCACGTCAGCTCGGAGTTTCAGCCCAATCCTTCTCCTGATGGTCGATGGCTCGTGTTTTCCCGGTCCACCTCTGGCGCATTTGAACTTCTGATCAAGCCGCTCTCGGCTGACGGGCCAGAACGCCTCCTGGCCCGTTTTTCCTCAACCCCATCCTACACTTGGTTGAACGATTCTTCCGGCTTGCTTCTCTCAGCCAAAGAGTTCGAGTCACAGCCTTGGTGCCTATACCGTCTCGGCCTCGACTCACCACGCTTGCAGCCGCTGTTCAAGTCAGATCCAGAACCGGCTGATGATCAGGCCCCAACAACAGATCCTGCAACTAACCTGTTGGCTTTTGTGCGTCGATTGCACGGTAAAGGCGACTACCTTTACACGGTTCCAATCGGCCGGGAGGGTCTCCCAATTGCAACTCCCCGCCGGCTTACCGCCAAACCTTCAAAGCTAGGTCTAATTAGCTGGGCCAACAACGGGAAAACGGTCTTGGTTCACAACGAGCCATATCGTGATTCAACTCTAAATGCCGTTGCCTTTCCTTCTGGTTCCACCGTTCCACTCAAATTGCCGCTGACTGGAATCTCCGGCTTCGCTGTTAATTCAAAGGCGCAGTCGATCGCCATTATCGTGGCTTCTTCAGAACAGAATATTTATTGCCTGCATCTTTCCCCTGGCCCGGTGCGTCTTCTCAATCGGGTCGCCGCCAGTTCTCTTGATGAGGAGGAAGCTTCTTACTCTCAAGATGGAAAGTTTATTGCTTTCACTTCAATGCGCTCCGGTAAACCCCAGGTTTGGATTGCCGCACGGGATGGCTCCAGTCCCCGCCAGATTACTGAATTTCAGGAATCTTTCAGCGCACTGACTTCCGTAATTTCGTCAAACTCCAAAAGTATCTATCTTTCAACCAGAAGCGTAACGGGCCAACCTGCAACGTATATTGTCGACCTGGAAACCCCTTCGCAGCCCAGGCTGTTTTTGGCCGACGGGTTCATCTGCTCTCTCTCCCGTGATGGCTCTTTCTTTTACTTCTACAGAAAAATAGCTGGTGTTTCTCAGATCTTTCGCGCCCCATTCAAGGATCCTCAGTCTCAAACGCAGATCACCAAAACGGGAGGAGCCTATGCGGTTGAGTCACTCTCCTCAGATCGTCTTTACTTCACCGCCAGAAACGAAAACGATGGCCTTCGCTACCTGCCGCTGCCCCTCACTACAACTTCAACCCCTGGCCAAACTCCAGTGTCGACCCTTCTTAGGAGAAGTCTCTTCGTTCCCGCCCAGAATGGCCTCTACTTCATTCGTAAGGACGAGCTCAACCTGCCGCCGGGGCTTTTCTTCCTCGCTCAAAACAGCGAGATGCCAAAGCTGCTCTATCGCTTCGACCGGTCGGTTGAGTGGGGATTGCATCTTTCTCCCTCTCAGACCGAGCTATTAGTCACCCTCCAGGACGTTTCGGATCAATCGGTTTACCTGGCTAAAATCCCCGATTGACACTTTCCGTCAATCGACTGTGCAGCCAGATCCGTGCCTCATGCCAGACTTTCTCTACTGTTGCCGAAGACAAGCCCAAAATCTCTGCAGTCTCATCCGATGTAAATCCGGTAAAGTATTTCAGCTCCACTACCCGCAACGCCCGTTCATCTTCCTCACCCAGTTTCTCTAGTGCGGCATTTAGCGAAAGCAATCCATCCATGTCATGACTGACACTCAGTGCTCCTTCACGAAGCTCCACCCGCTGCGCACCACCGCCCCTTTTTCGCGCAAACTTCGCTCTCCCATAATCCACAAGAATATGCCGCATCTGCCGCGCCGACATTGCCAAAAGATGGTGTGAATCCTGAACCTGAAGCGCTTCCGATCCCAATAACTTCACAATCGCTTCGTTCGCCAGCGCGGTCTTCTGAAGCGTATGGTCGGAGCGCTCTTTCCTCAACACTCGGCCGGCCAATTTTCGAATCTCCGGGTAAAGCGCCTCAAGGGCCGATTTAAGTTCGAATTCGCCTATGGGGTTTTCTTCTTGCTCAATCTTCACTGCTTGCTGCATTACTTCACCCAGTCTATTTAATCCCCTCCAGCGCCTTCACCCCAGCCGCTGCAATCTGCCCATCCTGCGCCGAAGTTACGCCGCTCACCCCAATCGCCCCCACAAACTGTCCATCCACAACCAGTGGCAAGCCACCCTCAACACCCAGCACATCCGGCAGCTTCAGCACAGCATTGCGTCCCCCCGCAATCATGTCTTCAAACACCTTCGACGGCCGCTTCATCTTGATCGCCGTCCGTGCCTTCATCTGCGCAATCTCGATCGATCCGATCTGTGTCCCATCCATCTTTTCGAGGTAAACCAGATTGGCGCCATCATCGACGACACTGATCACCACATTCCAGTTGTTCTTCTTTGCTTCCACCTGCGCGGCTGCGGCAATCTTCTTGGCCGCCTCCAGCGTAAGCGATTTCTTTGTGGCCAGTTGGGCCGATGCTGTCAGCGTCATAAGGGTTAGGGCGAGTAGGAAATTTCGCATGACATTTACGCTATCAGAATTCCAGGCGCATGCCCTGATAAACTTCAATCCGATATGCGGATCAGATACCTCACGCTCGCGCTAGTTTCCTCGCTTTTTCTAAACGCACAAACGGGTCGCCGCCTCTTCGAGGCTCAATGCGCCCTCTGCCATGGTCAAAACGGAGGAGGCGGCAAAGGCCCCAGCCTCCTCAAGCCAAAACTCAATAAAGCCCCAGACCAAGCCACCCTTGAAAAAGTGATCGCAAACGGTATCGAGCCAGAGATGCCCGGTGCCTGGCAACTCAACCCCAAAGAACTGTCCCAACTTGCGCTCTACGTCCTCTCTCTCGGTACAATCGCACCCGAGACTGTCCCAGGCGATCCCGCCGCCGGCAAAGAGATCCACCGCAAGTCCGGCTGCACCTCCTGCCACATCGTCGAAGGCCTCGGCTCTGGCTTCGGCCCAGAGCTCACCAACATCGGAGCACGCCGCAACGCAGCCCACCTCCGGCAGTCCATCCTCAAGCCCGATGAAACCCTCCCCGAAGGCTTCATGCTCCTCGTCGCAGGACAAACCAAAGGCATCCGCCTGGCCGAAGACCTCTTCAGCATCCAACTGATGGATGCAAGCGGCGGCCTCCATTCCTTCCCTAAGGCTGAAACAGCCATCACCCGGATCCCCAAAAAATCCCCCATGCCCGCCTACACCAATTTCTCGACAACCGATCTCGACAACCTCATCGCCTACCTCGCCAGCCTCAAAGGATCGCCCCAATGAACATCCTCCTTCTAGCTCTCCTGGCCCAAAGCCCCGTCCCCTTCGAGCGCCTCGTCAATGCCGATAAAGAGCCCGGCAACTGGCTGTCCTACTCAGGTAACTTTGAGGGCCAGCGCCACTCCCCGCTAACGCAGATCAACACCACCAACGTCGCCAGCCTCAAGGTCAAATGGGCCTATCAGTTCTCGACCCCACGCAATCAAACCTCGCCCATCGTAGTCGACAACGTAATGTACCTTTCCGGGCCCAACTCTGTAGCCGCCCTCGACACCCGCACCGGCCGCCCCTTCTGGCAATGGTCCCGCCCCATTCCGCCCGACTATCAATCGATCGGCTTCGGCCGCACCAACCGGGGTGTCGCTGTGCTCAACGATATGGTCTACGTCGCGACCCTCGATTGCTGGCTAGTAGCTCTAGACGCCCGCAGCGGCATCCAGCGTTGGGCCATCAAGGCTGGAGACTACAAACTAGGCTACAGCTTCACTGTCGCGCCCCTCGCGATCAAAGACAAAATCATCGTCGGCACCAGCGGCGGCGAAGCCGGCATTCGCGGCTGGCTCGACGCCTACGACGCCAAAACCGGCAAGCAATCCTGGCGCTTCCACACCATCCCCGGCCCCGGCGAACCCGGCCACGAAACCTGGAAGAACGACGCCTGGAAAACCGGCGGCGGCTCCACTTGGGTCACCGGTGCCTACGACCCCGCACTGAACCTAATCTACTGGGGCATCGGCAATCCAGCCCCAGACTGGAACGGCGACGTCCGCCCCGGCGACAATCTATATACCTGTTCCTTCGTAGCGCTCGACGGCGACACAGGCAAGCTCAAGTGGCACTTCCAGTTCACCCCGCACGACGTCCACGATTGGGACGCCGCCCACGTTCCCATCCTCTTCAACGCCGAAGTCCGGGGCCGCCAGCGCAAGCTCATCGCCAACGCCAACCGCAACGGCTTCTACTACCTGCTAGACCGCGAATCCGGCGAATTCCTCTCTGGCCGCGACTACGTCAAGCAAACCTGGGCCAAGGGCCTCGACGACAACGGCCGCCCCATCGTCCTCCCCGGCAGCGAACCCAGCGCAGAAGGCACCGTAGTCTGGCCCAGTCTCAACGGAGCCACCATCTGGTTCAGCCCTTCTTACAGCCCGCTGACAAAGCTCTACTATGTTGCGGCCAGAGAGAAATCATCGAAGTATTTTAAGAGCGAAGCCGAATACAAGCCCGGCACTTTCTTCGCCGGCGGAGGCGAGCAGAACCTCGATCCCAACGAAGAATGGGGAGCCATCCGCGCTCTGGACGCCCTTACGGGCAAGCAGAAATGGGAATTCAAGCTAGTCACCCCACCCTGGGCCGGCCTAATGTCGACAGCGGGAAACCTGGTCTTCGCCTCATCGAACGAGGGCAACTTCTTCGCCCTCGACGCGACCACAGGCAAGCCCCTCTGGGACTTCCAAACCGGTACCGCGATCAGTGCCAACCCAATCTCCTTCAACATAGAAGGCAAGCAACACATCGCCATCGCCTCCGGCCATACGCTCTTCGTCTTCGGGCATTAGCAACGATTTCGATCTCAAGGTAACCTGAAAGTGACAGCTTTCGTTATATCCGCTAATGAGAGACTGGAAGGAGTCCGACATCATGGCAACACTCGATTGGTCGCAATGTCCTGCCGTTGAAAGCATACCCGGCAAAGTCAGCGGAGCTTGGGTATTCAAAGACACCCGCATGCCGGTATCCACTGTCTTTGAAAACCTGGAAGCGGGTCTGACCGTGGAAGAAGTCATGGATGAATTCGCCGTCACTCGCGAGCAAATAAATGCCGTCCTGAGTTTCGCCGCCAAGAGCCTTTTGGCCAAAGTTCCCGCGCAATCGCACGAAGCGCTTAGTCGCTGATGGTGATACTCTTCGACCACGGCACGCCTCGCAGTATTGCAAGATGGCTTATTGGTCATACGGTTGTGGAAGCGTCCGTGAATGGATGGGACCGTTTAGTCAATGGGGAATTGCTCAAAGCCGCCGAAGAAGCCAATTTCGATCTGCTACTCACTACAGACAAGAATATGAAGTACCAGCAGAACTTGATTAATCGGCGGATTGCCATCGTCGTGCTTGGGAATTCCAATCGACCAGTTGTTCATCGATATATGGATCGTGTGGTAGCGGCAGTGAATGCCGCTGCACCTGGCAGCTACACCGAAGTAGCCATTCCCTTCGAATGAAAAGTTGTCCTTTTTCCAGCCAAGACTCAAACAAGCAAAGATCTAATGCGACGTTTCGTCGACGAAGTCTGGAACAAGAAAAACAGGCAAATTGTTTACGAAGTTCTGACCCCGGATTTTCGCCACTTCATGCCAGGGCTCAAGGACCCAACCATCGGTCCCGCAGCCTACCAGCAATCGGTAGACTATTTCTTCGTGGCCTTCCCCCAAGGCCGGATGCACATTGACGAGGTCTTCTCCGAAGGCGGTCGGGTCTGTCTCCTCTGGACCTTCATCGGCCTCCACGAAGCCGCCTTCAATGGCATCGAAGCCACCAACCGCGAGATCCAACTCTCCGGCGTCGGCATCGGCAGAATCACCGAAGGCAAAATCGAGGAGATTGTCTCAATCTTCGACAACGCCAGCTTCCTCGCCTCGCTCACCCTTTAGCGGCAATCGAAAAGCCAGCCATGCGCGAAGAGCTTCCCAGCCTTGGACAATCGCGCAGACTGTACCACTAGCACTGTCGCCTGTTAACAACTTCCGGGGATGACAATGCGAGCGCTGCGGGGCTCCAGCAGCAGACGTCTAGACAGGGATAATTTAAGCCCCCGGATCCAGACGCCGCAGATCATCGGGATTGCTTGTGATGATAGGGTCTCTCCTTTCCCTGGCAAGGATCACAACCGAAGCGTCGACAACATCGTGCGTGTTGGTGGCACCGCAAAGCTCTCCACAGGTGCGGGCAATCTGCTCATCAAGAGGGATAATTTGCACCCCCTCGCTACGCAGGAACCGCGACAAGGCCACCTGAACATGGCCATTGCGCCAAACTTGTCCCACGACTCCTGCCGCCACCCGAAAAGTCCGGCCTTCAGCCAACGCTCGCTGCAGCAAGGCGATCATGCGTTTGTCACCGCGATCCAAGGCGAGCAGTGCCCCGGCATCCAGCACTATCCCCGTCGCGGTGCGAGTGCGCGTTCTGCCCATTTAACGTCCTTAGCCGATGGTTCTCCATATTGTTCGGCAAGATCACGAAGAAGTGCACTGAGAGACTCACCCCTTTCGTGTTCAGCCAGCACTCTCGCGATATAGCCCGAAACCGAATCGGCTCGTCCAGCGCGGACTTCCCGCTGGACTCTTACAAGTTGATCCTTGGGTAAACTGATGGCGATCTTCGACTTGGTCATAGCAAGATAATATAGCCAGTGAAAAGGGAAACTAACATCGACAATGCAGTTCCTCGCGGCCCCAAAGACTTAGCCCCCAACTACCCTTACATCCGTCAACGAAAAATCATTTCCCTTGAAAAGCAGCGGCTCATCCATTGCCTTTGCCAGGGCATACGAAAAGCAATCGCCGAAATTTAACTTCGCCCGATGCCGCCCCCTCCCATAATCGTAAAAGGCCTGCCTTGCCAGCACTCCTTGCTGTAAAGTTACAGGTTCCACAACTATAGCCGCAGATCGCAAAAACGCCTCAGCCCGTTGAGCTGTAGTTGGGTCTCCTTTCCCTTCGAGCACCATCAAAAGCTCTAGCTGACTAACGACACTGAGGCGGCAAATTTCGGAAGACAGCATCAGGCGTGTAAACTCCTTGGCTTCAGGCTCCTCAAAAAAAATCGCAACCAGGGCCGAGGTGTCGAGAATCATTTTGGCAGTCCGTATTCGTCGTAGAGCAAGTCGCCATGATCTACAGAGGGTTTCTTCAAAGTTTTAGATACTTGTTTGGCCAAGTAGGTCAATTCTTCTAAACTAGCCTTGCCCTTCGATTTTTGTAGTTTCTCATGACGTTCCCGCAAGGAATCGATGACCACCTTGGTCATGCTCTCGCCGGTTTCATTGGCGATTGCCCGCGCTAGTCGATGGGCCTCGGGGTCCTTGACATTCAACATAAGGTCTCTCCACTTCTAGAATATCCACCGGAATTCTACCATTCTTGTCAGTACCCCAACATTAACAGAGTCGCGGCTACCGCTCGCTCTGGACCATCTTTCAGCGATAAGCCGGGGGAATTGGGACATGTTATTGTTCCAGGCCCGACGTTTTTCGAAGCGATCCAGGCCAGCCAGAATGCACTTGATCTCGATTCGGGTTTCTTCAATGCCCTCTAGTTGCAAGGCCTTGCCTCTCCAGATAAAGTTGACTTTGCTAAGTCCATCGCCTGCTTGACTAAGGCCAAAAGTATGGGTAATTCACCGCCGTACCGAGGGCTAAATAGTCTCCGCTCTGATTCCCGCTAAGCCGACCCAAAGCGGCGCGTGGGCCTTCCGGCTTACGCGACTGGTTCCTTCTCAGCCAGGATCTCGCAGTGGAGATCAGTCGAGTAGCACTCAAAGGAAACCGACACCCTGCCTTCTTTGCCGCACTAATCGCAGGTTTCCATAATGAGCGCAAACAACTACGCTGCACGGGTATCCGCTGGCGGTAACCCGCCCCAAATCACAACATCGGGACAAAGGTCGACACCGCCCGGCCAAACCAAAACTCCATCTTCGGCCCTTACCTGACGGAACATAGCTGCGTCTGTCCGAATCGAGTCAAAGACCGGTCCTTTTAGAAGGGGGGCAAGATCTCGCCGCACTACTTCACCGGTAGTCAATGTGATTTCTATTTGGAATTCGTCGAGTGCTTTCACGTTCAAAATCCGAACCAACGCCATTTTGTGATCCCTCTTCTCCTAGTCTAGTGGCGCGATTGGTGCCGGTGGAATACCCTGCCGTGCGCATTCCCAGTTCGCCCAGAGTTCTTGACGATGAAGCATTGCCCACTCCTGAACTAATGCCATGGCGCGCCGTGGCAGTTCACCCCGAAGCACTGTAAGCGAGTCGATCTCGATCAATGCTTCATGTTCGCCACAAACTGCGTGAAGATGTACTGGCTAATGGTAGTTGTAGTAGAACCGAATGGCTATTTCGAAGAATCGAGACACTTCCGGCATCGTCTTCTGATTGCACCCATATGATCGATTTAAGCCGAGCCGTCGTTTCGCCGATGGCTACTTGTGAGTGCGCGAGTTCCGTGCTTTTCTATAGCGTTTGACAACTACTGAGTAATCTTCAAAACGCAAATTCTTTGTCTCGTCCTGGCAATCCTGCAGCAATGGATCAGTGTCGAAATTCAACCTGAAGCTCAGATTAACTCGATCCGAATCTGCCGCCCCACAGCCACAGCCGCTCGCTGCAAGGTATGCAACGTCAGCCCAGTATTCGCCGGATCGAGCAAACGATCCAGTGCTCGTCTGCTTGTCTGCATCCGTGCTGCCATCGCAGACTTGGTAAGCATTTCACTCTCCATGGCCGCCTTGATCTGATCTTCGCAATCCCTACTTCGCTCCGCGCCGCAACTCCACCGGCATCCCGTGCGGCGTGTGCCGGTACGCATCCGCCCAAGCTTCTTTGCGCTCACTCAAGGCCGCAACATCGGTCAATCCCTTCTCCAGCACCAATCGCTCTAGCGCCTTCAACCAGTGGTGATAATACTCAGTATCGTCATCGCACTCACCCCTCTCCGTTGCAGCCTTCAACTCATACGTCAAAGCCTCAGCCCATTCCGGCCAGGTGAAATGCCCCTCTTCGGAAAGCTTCACGGCCAACGCAAACGCTTGCGCCTGCCACGGCTCGGCAAACACCGGCCCTTCTTCATCTCGAGGCAATCTGGGTAAATTCAAATCAGGCGTGAACAAGGTAGTTGTCCCACAAATCTACATAAACGGTGTCCCGCGCCGAGGCAGCTTCGCCCCAAAGTTCCCGCGCCGTAAACCTCACCGCGTACACATGCTGGCGCTGCTCGTCCTTCTCATGCGCATTCGAGTCAGGCCAAATGTAAACACCATGATCGCGATCGATAATGCCCACCTTCCCGCGCACATACCGGGGCAAGCGCGTGTGCCCGGTCGGGTTCACGTTCCGGGCCTGCACCTTTTCTCCAACCGTAAACTTGGGT
This sequence comes from uncultured Bryobacter sp., assembly GCA_964653845.1. Taxonomy (GTDB): domain Bacteria; phylum Acidobacteriota; class Terriglobia; order Bryobacterales; family Bryobacteraceae; genus Bryobacter. The sequence continues at coordinate 13 of CAZZGS010000082.1, read as the reverse complement.
CGAACAGCAGGCT
>CAZZGS010000081.1:0-11388 GCA_964653845.1 uncultured Bryobacter sp. | reverse complement strand
CATCACCCGTTGACCCGCCCGCTCGCTGCGAACGTAGATATTACTAAGTCCGCGTATCGAACAAAGCGATGTCCGCGGCGCTCCAACTCCCCGTCGAGTTCGTCGAGCGCGAGCTTACTCAGCAGTGGCTTTAGTCTCGCTGACCCACAAGCGGCACATGGTAATCCTTCAGAATTGCGATTATGGCCCGGTGGTTTCGCTTGAGGGCAGCTTCAACCTTTTGCTTCAGAAACGAGTTGCCACGCCGTATGCATAGGCTGATGTCATAAGCGAGAGGAAGCGCATCGTCCTCAATCGCGCTCAGCGGCTGGATTTGTAGTCCAACAGGCGCCAGGGCGGCGAAATATCCGGCCATGGGGCCCCAGGCGATCGCTACATCGATTTGTCCGCTCGATACCGCGTGAATAATACTGGAGGGCGGATTTGGAGTTTGATAGTCTCCCACCACCCGGTAGCCTTGAATGGCCACAATCCCCCTTCGGGCCAAGGCGTGTACCGGCGGAGTATTGGCGTAGTCGTCCCCGATCACCTGTACGCCAACGCGCAATTTGCGCAATTGCGGTGCATCGAAAGAATTCAGCTTCAGCTTGCTCGCAGCTCTGGTTACGAAGACATAAGTTGAACGGTAATATGGCTCAGTGGTTTCGACCATAGCAACGCCCGTTGCGATGCCCATGATTAAATCGCAGCGGCCCGCAAGGATGGTATTTCGCAAGTAACCACGGCGCTGAGCGTACCATTCATACTCAAGGATCTGCTTCATATCCCTCGCCAGCAACGTGGCAATTTTGTTCTCGAACCCTTGTTCCCGGCGATTTGAGAAAGGTAGATTGTTAGGGTCGGCGCACACGCGCAGCGTATCCTGCGCAAAGGATGTGCTGGCAAAGAAGAAGAGCAACCGAAATATCAAGTCAGATTGGCGCACCATATCCTCCTTCTGGATGCGAATCCTTCGTGTATTGTTACGAAAAATAGCCTCGAAACTTTAAAGAGTCCGCTGAAACTAAGTCCAGGGTGAAATGATCTGCACAGTGACCCATTTGGGTTGCCTGAAGATGAGAACAAAAGCAAATAGAAAATCGCCCGCCTTGAGTTTGTTTCTTGCTCTCTTGATATTTACGGCAATCGTTACAGGATGCGGGGGCATTCAATCCAGTCTGTCTACGGCCGGCGAGGAAGCCGAGCGCATCGCAGGCCTGTTCTGGATTATGACTGGCGCTGGAGCAGCCATCTGGTTGGCCGTGATGGCCCTTGCGATCTATGCGGCGCAAAGTAAAGGCGGCGAGCAACGCAGACCCTTTGCGCGAAGGTTGATTGTTCTTGGCGGAGTGATCCCAGCCATCGTTCTCTTTACGCTCCTGGTGTTTGGGCTAAACATGTTGCCCTCACTGATTGCTCATGCCCCGGCAACTGCGATGAAGGTGACCGTATTTGGAGAGCAGTGGTGGTGGCGTGTTCGATACGAATTGCCAGGGGTCCAGCCCTTCGAACTCGCCAATGAGATCTGGCTTCCAGAGGGGGAACCAGTGGAGTTCATTTTGAGAAGCAACAATGTCATTCATTCCTTCTGGGTGCCGTCGCTCGCGGGCAAAATGGATCTCATCCCAGGCAGGGTCAACCATCTGACGATTCATCCGAAGCAGAGCGGAGTTTATCGCGGTGCTTGCGCCGAGTATTGCGGACGAGCTCATGCACAAATGAACTTTTATGTTGTGGTGAAACCCAAGGCTGAATTCGACAGCTGGCTGAAAGCACAGTCTGGCCCTGCAAGCCTGACAGATTCGGTGGAGCCTTAAATGCAGCATCAAGACCATGAACCGCTGGCCGAGTCTCCGCCAATTGAACTGCAACGCCAACAGACAGAGCGTCTGCTGCGGGCATGGGCGCCCGCGAAAGGCTGGCGCTACTGGTCCGAAGTTAACAACTCCGTAGTCGGTCAATGGTACACCGGTCTTACTATTTTCTTTCTGGCCTATGGCGGCGTGCTCGCCGCGTTGATGAGGATTCAGCTTTCCATTCCGAATAATAAATTCATGACCGCTGAGACCTACAATCAGGTCTTCACGGTTCATGGCTCGGTGATGATGTTTCTGTTTGCGATTCCGATCTTTGAGGCCTTCTCGATCATGTTCCTCCCCCAGATGCTGGGTGCCCGGGACTTGCCCTTCCCAAGGTTGTCGGCCTACGGGTTCTGGGCTTTTCTCATGGGCGGCATGACCCTTTGCCTCTCGTTATTCTTTAACGCAGCGCCCAGCGGCGGGTGGTTCATGTACCCTCCTTTAACCAGCAAATATGAGCCGGGAATCGGACCTGACATTTGGCTGCTGGGATTCTCGTTTATCGAGGTGGCGGCCATCGCTGCCTCGGTTGAGCTGATTATCGGCATTTTGAAATCGCGCCCCCCGGGAATGAGAATCCACCTGATTCCTCTCTATTGCTGGTATGTGCTGGTGGCTGCGGCGATGATACTGTTTGCTTTCCCTCCACTCATTACGGGTAGCATGCTGCTGGAACTGGAGCGAGCCCTGAATTGGCCTTTCTTTGATGTAAGCCGAGGAGGAGACCCTCTATTGTGGCAACACCTGTTCTGGTTGTTTGGACATCCAGAGGTCTACATCGTCTTCTTGCCATCCGTGGCGCTGGTGGCGATGATTGTGCCGACTTTCGCCCGCACCCCAATCGTCGGCTATTCATGGATTGTTTTATCGGCGATCGGCACGGGATTTATCAGCTTTGGCCTCTGGGTGCACCACATGTTCACCACCGGATTGCCGGGCATTACATTGGCCCTGTTTTCCGCCGCGTCGCAGGCGGTGGCGATACCGACAGGGGTGCAAATCTTTTGCTTCATCGCGACTATGCTGGTCGGGAGGGTGGTGAATTCGCTGCCGATGATGTTTGTATTTGGAGCGCTGGCCACCTTCGTGATTGGGGGGTTGACCGGAGTCATGGTCGCGGTCGCGTCATTCGACTTCCAAGCCCACGACACCTACTTCATCGTGGCTCATCTACATTCAGTTCTTATCGGAGGATCGATATTTCCCTTTGTGGGCGCGACTTACTACTTTTATCCATTAGTGAATGGCAAGAAACTCTCAGAGCGACTGGGGCGCATCGTTTTTTGGTGCCTGTTTATCGGGTTCAACGTAACATTTATGCCTATGCATCTCACCGGTCTGCGGGGAATGCCGCGAAGGGTTTACACCTATTCCGAAGGCCTCGGTCTTGAAACTCTCAATCTGATTTCATCCGTAGGAGCGGCGATCCTGGTCGCCGGTTTTGCAGTGTTCTTTTGGGATCTCTTACGGAACAAGGATCAAGAGCCGCTTTCAGAGAGAAACCCCTGGGGCGCCGGTACGCTCGAGTGGTTGCAGGAAATGCCCGGCAAGCCATGGGGAGTTCGATCCATCCCGGAGATCGACAGCCGCTATCCACTATGGGATCAGGCGAATATCGTTCGAGACGTGGATGAAGGCCGCTTCTTCATGCCCGATGCCGAAGAGGGCAAGCGCGAGATGCTGATCACCTCGGTAATTGACGCAAAGCCCGTTCAGTGTTTGCGCATTCCCGGCCCGAGCTACATCGCGTTTTGGGCCGCTCTGTTTACGGGTGGCGCATTTATCTTGCCCACCTTCAAGCTGTATTGGGCGGCAGCGGCTTGCGCAGCGATTGCAACGGGTGTGATTCTTCGATGGCTCTGGAATGGAAGCGCGATCATACCCGAGAAAGAACGCAAGTACATCGGCCATGGAGTCGAAGTTCCGCTATACGCCTCGGGGCCCGATTCGGTCGGTTGGTGGGCCATGCTCATTACGATGCTGGCGGTAATTACGGCCTTCGTTTCTCTGCTATTCGGGTATCTGTTTTATTGGACGCTGGATCGAGACTTTCCACCCCCCGGAATGCCAGGCCCAGGCTGGTTCTGGCCTACCCTTGGAACTGCAATGTTGATGGGCTCATGGGCTCTGACAAACCTTGTGCGCAAATGGAACAGGCAGGACGATGCACGGCTGGTGTACGGCGGATTAGGTGTCAGTTGCCTGCTGGCCATTGCCGGTGGTGCCGCCATGATTGCCGGTCCTTACTTAAACGGAATGGATCCGACTCAACACGTGTATGCAGCAACGATCTGGCTGCTCGTGATTTGGACCGCCATTCATGCCGGGCTTGGGTTGATCATGAACGCCTATTGCATCGCCCGCCGCGCCTTTGGGCGCATGACTGCCAAATATGATATCGACATTCACAATGTGGGATTATTCTGGCACTTTGTCGCCATCACAGCAGTGGCAACGGAAATCGTCTTAGTTGTGTTTCCAATTCTAAAATGATGAGCAATGCACATACCGATGTCGAAGAGAAAAGCCAGAGTTTGTGGCTGCTAGCTTGTCCACCCACAATCTGGGCTGTACACTTTTTGGGCAGCTACGCCCTGGCGGTAATGTGGTGCCGGGGTGGCGGTACAGGCGGCTACTGGTTGGGCGTTTCGATCGCCGCACCTGCGGTGGTCGCTCTCGCCTTGATCGCAATAGTCGGTTGGAACGGTTGGAAAAGGCACAAGATACCTGGCGGAGAGGCCCCTCATGATGGAGATACCGACGAAGACCGCTCGCGGTTTCTAGGGCTCGCCACGGTTTTGCTGGCTGCGCTGAGCGCCATTGCAACCGTCTACATCGGCGTTGCCGCGTTGATCTTCGGAGGGTGTGGGTAATGCGCTTAACCGGCGCGGGAATTGCGATGCTGGCGCTTGCATGGTGCTGGCCATTTCCCGATCACTCCTTTTCCGGGCACATGATTTCGCACATGACTACGGTGGCAATTGCATCGCCACTGCTGGCGATGGGAATTGCAGGCTCGAGCTTGGATCCGGTAATGAAGGCGCCCGGATGGTTCTCTGCAATTCCCTTGTCGATGGTGGAGTTCTTCGCGGTGTGGTTGTGGCACATGCCGAAAATGCACGAAGCGGCGATGATGAGTCCCGCTGTCGTGGCGGTGGAACAGGGAATTTTTCTAGCCTCGGGGCTGGCTCTCTGGATCTCGATTTTCGGAGGAGCGAAAGAACACCGGCAGGCCCGATACGCCAAAGGACTGGCGGCGCTGCTTCTTACTCTCATGCATATGACTCTGCTGGGCGCAATCCTTACCTTGTCCCCGAGGCCTCTCTATGCCATGACCCCCCTCGGCGATCAACAATTGGGGGGAGTGATCATGCTGGTCTGGGGATCGATTGCCTACTGCGCTGGAGGGCTTTGGCTGGCTTCAGCATTGCTGTTCAGCGGAAGGACGACGCCCCCGCTTCGGCCACAGCCTGATCCTGATCGCCGCTACCACCGCTGACTCCGATCGCCCCCACCACCCGGCCCGATTCCTTAACGGGTACGCCGCCGGCAAAGATCATGACCCGTCCGTGATTGCTGACGTGGATCCCGTAGAAATCTTCACCCGGTTGACTGAGTTTAGACAGCTTCCCGGTTTCTATGTCGAAAGCCCGGGAAGTCCAGGCCTTATTGATTGCAATGTCGATGCTGCCCCTCCAGGCTTCATCCATGCGGGCAAAGGCGAGGAGATTTCCCCCCTCATCCACCACTGCAATGTTCATGGACTTACCAATGGAGTCGGCCTTGATCTTGGCCGCCGCAATCATCTTTTCCGCCGCTTCTAAAGTGAGCATCCGTTTGTTTCCTTATTTGAATTCATTGAGTATTTGTGCCATTTCTTGAGCATCGCTTTCGGTGACGTTCATGTTTGGCATTACAGTTTCTGGGTCGACTTCTTGCGGAAAGCGAATCCATCGAACCAGGTTTTCGTGAGTATTGGGGAGACGTCCAGCTAGATAGGCACGGCTACCGAGGCCCGTCAGCGGGGGGCCCACCTTGCCCGACGAAGATTGCGCCTCTGAAATGACATGACAACTGGAGCAGCCGTAAGCGGTAAAACGCACCCGAAGTTTGGCACTTCGCTTGGCGGATTCGCTTTCGGGCAAGAGGTAGTAAGCAAAAGCAAGAATAGACATCAAAGTGATCGAGATGTAGATTTTGGTCATCATTGCTATTTGAGGCTTTCGAGGAATGCGAGCAGCGAATGAAGATCCTTGGCGGGCAGGACCGTCGGTGGCATTAAGACACCAGGCTTGAGGTTTTGCGGGTTTAGGATCCAGCCCGCCATTTGTCCGCGCGTATTCGGCAGTGTGCCAGACGCGATAGTTTTGCGGCTGGCAAGGTGCGTAAGGTCAGGGCCGACGCTCGCTCGGGCTCTCGTGCCCCGGATGCTGTGGCAAAGCCCACACGAGCCTTCCACGAAAACACGCCGCCCTTCGAGGATCTCCTCCGGGCTGGCTTCGGTGTAGGGTTCGACGCTAGCCGCCAGTTGCCAGGGGTCTTGCCTCGAGTGCTGAAAGCAACTGGAAAGAAGCAGTGTTGCCGCAACCAGGAATTGCCGCAATGTCATGGTTTCCCTTCCGGTTTCGACAGGCTGGAAACAAAGGCCGCGATACGCCAGATCTTGTCTTCGGGGATGCGGCCACCGAAGGCCGGCATGCCGTTCGGGCGGCCCTCGACAAGCGTAGAGTAAATGTTGCCAGGCTGATTTCCGTAAATCCAGACTTCATCCATCAGCGCTGGCCCGATTGCACCCCCGCCGCTCGCATGGCAGCCCGAACAATTGAACTGGTGGTAGAGACGTTTGCCCTCAGCCAGTGCCTCTGCATCGGCTTCGTACGGGTTCCTGGTTGAGGGAAGCTTCGCGCCGAGTGTCATCGAGCTGAGCTGGTTGCCTCGCTGCGACATTGCGCTTGACGGTGGGTTGCCGGTCTGGCATCCGTTCCAGAATAAAGCCAGCCCAATGGCAAATTTAGGGAAGCGAGAACACATAAATCGTGCCTCCTTTGCTGGTGTGCGAAGGCAAGTCCTTCATCGCTCCGACGAAGCCCAGCGCCGCTGTCTCGTCCCTTGCATCCAGTCCCCCGGCAACAATGGCGCCGGCCCAACCACCGACGCCGTCAACGATCGCGATGTACTGCTTCTTGTCAGGGCCGAGAAAGCTGACCGGTTGGCCGATGATTCCAGAGCCTGTACGGTGTTGCCAGAGCAGGTTTCCAGTCCTCGCATCCAGGGCTTTGAACCAACGGTCCATCGTTCCGTAGAAAACAATGTCCCCCGCCGTGGCAAGCGCTCCACTCCATGCCGGGAAGGATTCTTTCACGCTCCATGCCTTTTTGCGCTGAATGGGATCCCAGGCGCTCAACTCCCCGCGGTTACCGCCGGGGCCGGCCCGCATCCTGACCACGGCGCCCACATACGGAGTTCCCGCGATGTAATTCGCCTCGGTTCCCTCCACGTCCATGCATAGATTATTGTGGGGCACGTAGAGAAGGCCCGTTCGCGGAGACCACGAGGAGGGATTCCAGTCTTTGCCCCCCGGCGCGGCAGGGCAGAGATCGTGCTCAGTCACGCCAAGCCCTGACTTCTTGGCCGGATTCTCCACAGCCAATCCATTCTTGAGATCGAAGCCTGTGGTGGTCGTAATATGGACGAACGGGTCTGCCGACAAAACTTCTCCAGTCTGGCGATCCAATATGTACATGTACCCATTGCGTTCTGGATGGATAAGCACTTTGCGGTCACGGCCGTTGATCTTCAGATCGAGAAGAACGTTTTCGTTGATGCCGTCATAATCGTAAAGATCGTGGGGGCTCCATTGATAGGCCCAAACGGCTTCGCCCGTGTCGGGCCGGCGTGCAAAGATGCCGCAAGTCCATTTATTGTCGCCAGGGCGCATCTCAGGATTCCAGGGCCCTGGATTGCCCGTCCCGTGATAAATCAGATCGAGTTGCGGGTCGTAAGAGATCCATCCCCAAACAGAGCCGCCCCCGATCTTCCAATGATCCTTGGGCCACGAACTAACACCCAGGTCCTTCCCACGGTCTCGGGCATAAAACGGCTGAAACGCAGTGCCGATCTTGACATCCTGGTCGGGGCCTGTGTTGTAGGCTCGCCAGGCAATTTTGCCGTCAACTTCATTCACTGCGGTGATCCACCCTCTGACGCCGAATTCTCCTCCGCTGTTGCCGGCAAGCACCTTGCCTTTGACTACGATTGGCGCCATGGTCATCGATTCACCCAGATTGATCTCTCCCAGCTTGGTCTTCCAGACTTCCTTGCCGGTTTCGGCATTCACAGCGATCATGTGATTGTCTAAAGTGTTGTAAATAATCTTGCCGTTTGAGTACGCGGCTCCCCGGTTGACTACATCACAGCAGGCAACGCCTTGCGCGGAGGCGGCAGGGTTGGGCCGGTACTCCCACTTTTTCGCCCCCTGGTTGGCAAGATCGAGAGCGTAAAGCGTGTTTGGATAAGGAGTGACGAAGTACATCGTCGAGCCGACGATGAGTGGCGCGCCCTCGTGCCCGCGAAGCACTCCCGTTGAAAAACTCCATTCCAACTTGAGTGATTTCACGTTGGCGGCTGAGATTTGCGTTAGGCCGCTGAAACGCTGGTTGGAGTAATCTTTGGAGGCCATCAGCCACTGACCATCGTCAGGTTGCGCTGTACCCATCGGTGGCTTCGCGCGAAAGGACGTACTCTCCGTTCGCGCAGCCGATGGGTCCGGGCGATTACATGACGTCAACGCGAACAAAGCAATCATCATTAGCAAAAACGGCATAAGGTGTCTTCTGTTTCTAGAGCTGGATCCTGAGCATTTGGTTACAGGCCGGACTTTACGGGCTCGATTGCCGAACGCCCGTCCTCGGTTCGTTTGCGAAGCACTTCAAGCAGGGCAAGAGTAAGGGCCAATACTGCGGGGCCGACAATCAGCCCTGAGAGACCAAAGACGATCAGACCTCCGGCGATCGATAGAAATACTGGAACCGTATGCAGGCGGACGCTGTTGCAAACCAGATATGGATAAAGCAAATTGTCTATCAAGCTAATGGCTGTAGCGCCGTAAACCAGAAGGACAGTTCCTTTCGTCGTACTACCCTGCAAAAAGAGCGCGATTGAAGCAGGCAACCAGACGATGGATGTCCCAACTATCGGTACGATGCCAAACAACATCATCACCGCGCCCCAGAGCAAAGGAGCGGGTAAGTCCAGTATCCAGAACATTAGGCCCCCTAAAGTACCCTGAACCACGGCAACTCCCAGTGATCCGTACACACTGGCGTAAATCATGGTGCCCACCCGATCCATAACCATGGTGGATTCTTGCTTGGACAACGGCACGTAGTAGCGAAAAGTCTGAATGACAGCGCCTCGATCGCGAAAGATATAGAAGAGAAGAAAAACGGTAATCAAGAGTTGGGCGACCGTCGATATTGTATTGCTCAGCCACTGCGGAAAGTTTCTACCAATGTTTGACTGAAGGGCGCTGGCTTCTTTATCGAAGTCCATGTGCTGCTTAAGCCATAGGTAGATATTAGAGTTATAAGGTGATTGGGAAAAATGGCTCTCGAGGTCTGTAGAAGCCAGCCACGCCTGAAATCGCCTTGCTTCCGCGCTGAACTCAACCACCACTTGCTGCGCGATCAAAAGTATTGGCACAACAATTAGCAGTACGATGACAGCGACAGTTAGCGCGGCCGCCCAAGTGGGGTTGGTTACCCTCTGCGCGATCCAGTGGTGCATGGGGTAAGCTGCTACTGCGAGGGCGAGCGACCAGACAATCGCCGTGAAAAACGGCGCGGCAAGCCATATGCAAACGATCACGCAGACAATCGTCGCCGCTGCAAGCACGGATACCTGCAGCGAGCTGCGGTCTAGCGCAACGTGGTTTGAATTTTGGGCGTCGGAATCCATGCGGATATGGCTAAAATGCGCCACATCCTATAGAGGATTTTTACGAGACTTAGTTTCATTGTCTGCCTTAATCTGAGGACTTGAATAGAGTAGCGGTCTATCGGGGTAGCTGCTCTCAGCTCAATCGCAATTAGCGCAGCGGTTCTAGCGACCCCTTCTTCAAGTTGCATCTCTTTCATGAGCAAACCAGATTTCGCCCAGAGCGAAGGCCGAACGTCTTGGGGAATTGCAATTGTTCAAATAACGCTTGAGCACAACGGGCTGTTTCTCTAAAGCCAGGTTTATTGCTTAGTCAATCTCCATTGCTCACGGTGTCGCAATCGATTTTTCACAGTAGACGCATTTTTCGACAAATGCTTTGTGCTGAGCCCACCGTTCTATGTCGGTATTTTTCTATTTTAAGGAGTGTGCCAAATCGAGATCTTTCTCCCCGCCTATTCCAAAAGACTTCAGACCCTAAAAACCGCTAACATATTCACGTGAATCCTTCGCAGCAATCCCAATTGCAAAAGCAAGCGGCCGCTCGAGCCGCCGCAGAACTTCTTCAGGACGGAATGCTGGTAGGGCTCGGTTCCGGCAGCACCGCCGAGATCACCGTTTCCGCAATCGGAGATCGAGTCAAACGTGGCCTCAAAATCACTGGCGTTTCCACCTCTGAGAAAACTGCACGGCTTGCAGAGCAACTCGGCATCCCCCTCACCAGCCTCGAATCAGTTTCCTTACTCGACATCGCAATCGATGGAGCCGATGAAATTGAGCTCGGCACTCTCAATCTGATAAAGGGCGGCGGTGGAAACCTGCTGCGCGAAAAGCTGGTCGCCCTGGCCAGCCACCGCTTTATCATCGTTGCCGATGACAGAAAGCTTGTCACCCAACTCGGAGTCGCCGCTTCGGTCCCGATCGATGTCGTTCCCTTCGCATGGAAGACAACTGCCCTCCGTCTGGAGCGGCAAGGGGCAAAACCAACGCTCCGCTTGAATCGCGAAGGTAAACCCTTCGTCACCGACAACGCCAATTACGTCCTCGATTGCGCGTTTGGGCCGATTGAATCGGCGCTCAAACTCCAGAGCTGCTTGGACGGCATAGTTGGAGTTGTGGAACACGGTCTCTTTGTTGCCATGGCGAGCCAAGCCTTCATCGGTGGGCCCGACAGAGTGAAAACCGTGACCCGCGATTTGTCGACAGCCTGAGAGTCTGTCGGAAATTAGGATTCGTCTATCCGCCGGATTCCTTTTACCTGGGTTTTTAACCCAGCATTTTTCTCTTTGGGGGCGTGGGCCTCCTCGCGCGTTTTTGATGAAATTCACCCAGCTCTATCCAGTTGGATTTATTTCCAGTCTTGACGCAAAAGACGGGCGAGTTGAGCGTAAAGCGGACTCTCAACTGCGCTACATCTGTGGTTGGATGACCGAAGCGGCAGTGCCGAGCGAGAGCACTTTCTCCCGGGCATTCGCCGATTTCGCCCGCCACAAATTACCTGGGAAAGTGGTCGAAAGTGTCGCGGTAGGGACAGTCATCGCTGACCGCCCCCCCCCGCGAAGATCCGTACGGGCGCTACTCACGCATACGGCTCCTACCTTGGATTCTGGCTTCA
>CAZZGS010000080.1:8837-11428 GCA_964653845.1 uncultured Bryobacter sp. | reverse complement strand
TCGGCATTGCCGCCGGGGCGGGGAACGATGCGGAGAACCCAGGCCATCTCGTTGGCGTTGACGTAGAAGAGGCCTGTTTCTGGATCGAAGGCCTGGCCACCCCATTCGGCGCCGCCGTCGAAGCCGGGGAAGATGAGGGTGCCTTCCATGGTGGGCGGGGTAAATTGCGGCCCGGTTTTGAGTTTGGCGAATTGCTCTGCGACGGCGGCGAAAGTGCCTGGGGTGCGCTGGGAGAGGATTGCTTCGGTGACCTGCTGGCGGGCGAAGGGCGGGGGTGCTACTGGCAGGCCCTGGCGCTTGGCTAGTTGTTCGCCTGGGATGTCGGAGGCTGGTACGTCGCGCTCTACGATGTCGAAGAGCGGCTTGCCTGTGTCGCGATCAAAGACGAAGACGAAGCCGGACTTGGTGGCCTGAGCAACGGCGTCGATGGGGTTGCCGTTGCGCTTGAGTGTTACCAGGACTGGAGCGGTGGGGAGATCGCGATCCCAGACGTCGTGCCTGACGAATTGGTGGTGCCACTTGCGCTCGCCGGTGGCGGCGTTGAGAGCGAGGAGGCAGTTGGCGAAGAGGTTATCGCCGATGCGGTTTGAGCCATAGAAGTCGTAGCTGGCGCTGCCGGTGGGGACGTAAACGATGCCACGTTTGGCGTCGAGAGTCATGCCAGCCCAGGAGTTGGCGCCGCCGGTGATTTCGTATGCGCCTTTAGGCCAGGTGTCGTAGCCGAATTCGCCGGGCTGGGGGATAGTGTGAAAAGTCCAGCGGAGCTTGCCTGTGTTGACGTCCCAGGCGCGGATGAAGCCGGGAGCGGAGGGGAGGTCTTCGCTGACGAGGGTGCCGAGGATGAGGAGGTCCTGGAAGACTACGCCGGGAGTGGTGTTGGTGACGGAGAGGGTTTGTGCGGGGCGGCCGAGACCTTCGCGCAGGTCGACTTTGCCTGAGTCGCCAAAGGTGTTGACTAGCTTGCCGGTTTTGCCGTCGACGGCGTAGATGAATTGCCGGACTCCGTAGAAGACGCGTTCAGTTGTGCCGTTTTTGTAGAGGGTGATGCCGCGGTTTCGGAATTTGCCGGTGCGCTGAGTCGGCGGGTTTGGATCGAAAGACCACTTCTCGGTGCCGGTTGCGGCGTCGATGGCGACTAGGCGGCCCTTGGGGGTGGTTGCGTAGAGGATACCGTTTGAGAAGACGGGGCGGCACTGGATCTCAGAGCCTGGGAAGGCGTCTTTGGTGTCGTATTCCCAGGCCTTGATGAGGTTGTTGACGTTGGCGGGGGTTATTTGTTTGAGGGTGGTGTATTGAGGCTCGGCGGCGGAGGCGAGGCCGCCGAGGATTAGGGCTAGAACAAAACGCATGCTAACTAGAATATCCGCCGGCAGCCATGGCTGAGCGGGCGGGTAGAGAGAAGCGGCTCATCAGCCACTTGGAGTACCAGGCGACGGACCAGGGGATCGTAACGATCAAGCAGGAGAAGATGATGAAGCCGAAGTACATTCCTATCATCTCGATTGGCTCCACCTGGAAGCTGGCGAGACGTGTGCCGCCGGTTAGTTTGGAGGCGATGAATTGGTAATAGGGGATCATGACCAACACAATCAGTAGTAACGAAACCAGGGCCAGGATAGCTCCTGCGAACGCGGCGAAGAAACCAGTTTGCGGGAGTATAAAGCCGAGGAGGGCAGGGCCAACCGAGCAGGCGAGAATGATGATTTGCCATCTCAAAAACTCTTCGAGAGTTGCGGCGAAGTTGAGCCGGCTGCCGGTGCTGGTGACTAAGTGTGTAGTGATGGCCCGAAGGAGTCGATAGGAGACGTAACCGGTTGCCAGCCCGAAGGCGATGGAGAGGCCCAACTCGATGAAAGGATCTTCAAAGATGCTGTGGAGAATGATCTGGGCCCAGATGAGGATTGTGAGCGGAAGGAGTGGTTCTTTGATGTCGGCCGGCGATCCGTCGTATGCAAGGGTGGTGCCATCGGGAAAGCGCATGCAGGAAGTAGCGTATTTCAGCAAGTTTGTAAATTGTTCGGGGGCAGGAATGTAGATGAGGGTCGAGAGCACCGCGATCAGGCTTTTGACGAAGAATGTGATTGGATCGACGATGAATTGCAGTCTGTTGAGGTTGGCCGATTGAGACATGGGGTGAGTGTAGCTGATTTATTGGTTGGTGTTAAGCCCTGAGTTGGAGGAGTATGCTTCAGCTCCGGGCGGCGCAAAGCAAGCAAGTTATGAGATCCAAGACCGCTCGCTAGTTTTGTTGGGTATTTTGCCGGAGTTGTGCGATGTAGGCTACGAAGTTAGGGTCGTGTCTGACGGCTTCAAAGTCTGAGTCGGCGTCGATTTTTTCTGCGGTTAGAGGTCTGTCGGCCGTAACGAGTTCTTTTAGGAGATTTATCGCAGCCGATACGTTTTCTTGTCTAGCCTCCAAGCAAGCGAGGTCGTAAAGTCCGAGATTTCCAGCGAGATTTAGTTTCTCTCGAGCTTGCTCGAGGAGTTGGTGCGTTTTTGGGGGAGTGGCTCTGGATGCCGCTTCGTTGAGAGCCGCCCCCCAGTTGCTGAAGGCATTGGCGAAGTCTGGCTTGAGGCGAGTTGCTTCGGAG
>CAZZGS010000080.1:0-8737 GCA_964653845.1 uncultured Bryobacter sp. | reverse complement strand
AGGGCGAAAAGCGGGTCGGCCTGCTCTGCGGGTTTAGTTTTGGCGAGAGCTGAGAGAGCGTTCCCCCAGTTGCTGAAGGCCTCGGCGAGGTCTGGCTTGAGACGAGTGGCTTGCTCTAATTTGGCTATGGCGGCTTCGAGAAACTCTTTTTGGAGGCTTGACTCGTTTACAGCTGCCTCTTCTAAACATTCGAAGGCCAAATCACTGAGCATTTCGGCACGATTCGGTAAACTCTGTGCAAGAGCTGCATTGATTCGCCTTTTCCAATGTGTGCTTAAGTTGCCTTCTGAAAAAGCACGGAAGTGGAGCAGTGGTGCCATCTCGGGGCTCTGTGCCAGTAAGCGAAGCGCTTGTGGGCCGTCGATTGAGCTTACTGGCCCTTCGCTGGCCAAGCGGGCTAGTTGCTCTGAACTATCCTCAACTTGCGCAGTAACTCGGTCCGCAAGCCTGACGTAATCCGCAGTTGGCGGCTCATCCGTGAAGTCCCGGACGAAGATCGTTTCCATTAATGCGAGTCTTGGGTGGTATGAGATCAGCAGAGGCTTGATGCCGATTTCTTTCTGCAAAACGGACAAGCGCTCGCGCTTGAATTCGATCTCCCCCATCGGAACAGGGCTTGCCACTACTATTGTTGGCTTTGGGCCCAAAGCTGGAATTTCTTCACCCTTTTCTTCGGGGTCAGCATCATCCCAGCCCAGTTCCTTCGGGCCAAGATTTGGCTTTATCCCTACTTCGTTCAAGAATAGTTTGGTGCCATTGATGTTCTGATCATTTAGTCCAGAGAGCACTACCAATCGGTCGGCGAGGGGGCCGACGCAAAGTCCGCCAATTTCGGTTAAACCGGTGCGGCTATCCACCAAGATGTAGTCATATGGGGTCTGAATGGGACCTTCGAAATCTTCAATTCCGAGGGGACGATGTAAGAAGCGTTGTCTCTTGAAGTACGTATGGATTTTCTGTCCCAAGGCAATAATTTGATCCCGGTCCAGGTCCTGTATGGCCAAGTTTGCCAATCGATTGGTAAAGTTGCGGTCCATGTCTGGGGCCAGAACGTCTACCCGACCCGATTCGCCCAACTTGGGTTTTAGGGGCGCTAGCTTTTCCGGCAATACGGATCGAATAAAGGTCGAGACAGGGGGCAGTTCCTCAGCCGGACATGTGCGGGCCTGGGAGAGTAGATCGAAAAGATCTTGGTCTGGCGGAGCTGATAATTCACCCAGTCGAGTTAGGAGTCCACCGACTCCGGGAGCTTCAAGATCCATATCCACGATCAGTACGTGACGGCCCCAACCTGACAGCACGTAGGCCGTATTCAGCAAGGCCAAGCTTCTGCCAACGCCGCCCTTGTAGCTGTAAAAAGTGAATGTGTAGGGAAAGGGCATCTACGTATAACAGGGATTAGATTTGACTGTGGCAATCATGTACATCGACGAGTGAGGCTTCTGATAATTGTTGGCCAGGGTGTCATTGATGCGACCACAAAGATCGTCTACTCGCAAATCGATTGATCGCAGAGTAGGAACTGGGACAAGATCGCGCAGTGTGTCCATGGAGGAATAATCCTGATTTACCTTGGCAATGGCTATCTTGATTGCCAGTGCCTCCGTGTTATTTTCATCCGCAAGCAGGACTGTTGACGAGTATAGTTCCGATTTCTCGAATTCGCGATTCAAGAATGCTGTTAAAGCCTTTTTGAGTTCACTCTCAGCGATTTGTTCCAAGCGGCGTTTGGTTTCAAGTCGAGTCTGATAGTGGTACTGGCCGTCTAGGTCTACCCAGAGTTCGTGTTGCTTCTGAGCTGGGATTGGGGAGGCCAGTTTTGTTAGCTCTGAGCGGTTTTCCAAGGACTCAAATTCAGATTGAGTGATTTCAGTTGCGTCGCACAGATATCGACCGTTACTGAACGAATATGGAGGAACCAAGACCGAGTCATGGTTATCTTTTCTTCGGAATACCGGAGCAACAATGCTTGGGAGCGCAGATTGGGGCAAGACGTTGGCGTAGCCAATTATCTCCAGGGACGACACATCCAGTGGCTCAACCGACATCTGATTTAAGTATACCTTTGATAAAGGTAGTCGAGGCAAGCTGATCGAAGGCCGTCGAAGGTGTCTTCCTTTGGAGAATCAAATGTCCTCCGGTCCACATTGTTTGTTCGGCACCAACTAAAAAGTTCGCGGATGTGGGGCTGCGTGGCCACTCTGTTTCTTGGGGCGAAGACTGCGAGGAGTTGTGGTGAGCGCAGCTTAACGGTGCCTGGAATGCGAACCTCGTGCGTCCTGCGCCGAATGGCATCGCCGCCGCTGAGTCCAATGGGGTTTGCCAAGAGTTCCACATCTGTTGGTTCCAAGTAGTCTTTTGGGTCGGCGAAGAGGTGGTCGAGCGAGAACTGGAGGTAGACGCGATGGCGGGGAAGTGGGAGTTCATGCCGGTCAAAAAAGGTTTTTGGCGATTCGGTCGTTTTCGCTGGCCAGCCAAAGTGCTTTACCAGTCCTCCGGAATCGAAGGGGGTTGCTGAGCCATCGATTTGGTTTTCCGCTTCGAGCCCGGCGGAGAAGAGAAAGCCGAAAATTGTTGCTGGATATGCAAAAGGCCCCACATAAAAGAAGACTGCGGTGGTTGTGCCGAGTTCGACTTCGGCACAGTCTGGCCGATGCTGCCGCGAGCCCTCTGCGATAAGCGTTGCCATTGATTTGAAAGAGTCAGATTCACAAATGGCGGCGACGTTCTTGTCTGAGGTGGCGTGTGAAAGAGGCAGGTTGTTTGCCAGATTGGAAGCTGCGGGGGTAGGCTTGGAGAATGATTTTGTGCAGGCTGAAAGGTCGTCGCAGAGACGAATCAAGTTTGCTTGCAGTCGCTGATTGGGCTGAATGTCTGGCAAGTTTTACCTAGCTGGGGCGAGTTCAATGAACTTATAACTCGCACCATTCTAGCCGAGTTCGAGTGCAGTTCTCCGGGCTTTCTGTCGATACTGATTGAAGAGGTCTGTGAAGCACTTTATTGTTTGTTTGCTGGTGGCTGGTGCGGCGCTGGCTCAGAAAGTTACCGAAAGTAGTTTGTCGCTTACGGCTAGTGAGGACAAGTGTGCGGTGGGGCGTGCGGTTTCGTTGGTTGAGAATACCGAGCGGCAAGTTTTTTTTCGGTTTTTGCTGGCTCGGGGGGCTGGGGTTAGCGGTCTTACCGTTGAATGGCTGGCTCCGGGGGCCCAGGTTATGGAGTTCCTCAATTACGAGCAATTGCCTTCGGCGCCGCTGATGTGTTTTGTGACGCAAATGCCGATTGCCGGGTTTGAGCAGGCCGGGAAGCCTGGGGAGTGGACGGTTCGGGTTGTAGCGCGGGGGACCGTGCTGCATGAGCGGAAGTTCACGATGAAAGGGGATGCGGCTTCCGCGCGGGGACTGGCTGTGCGGCGGGTTTCCCGTATCGAACGCAGTGCTACCGAGACGGATTTGCAAGTGGATGGGAGCGGGATGAATGCCGAGAGTATGGTTCACCTGGCTACTTATAGTGCTTCCAGTGCGTGGCAGTTTATTGCTTCGATGCCAGCGCAGGCAGTAGATGCAGGACGGTTTTTGGCGCGCTATGCGGGGCGGCTAGGGCCTGGTGAGTATTGGGTGGTAGTGAAGAATAGCGATGGGACGCAGAGTGCTCCGGCACGGTTGCTGGTGCAGAGTGAGCAGGGGTATTCAGTGCCGATTGCGGGTGGGGAACAGTGGATTGTGACGCAGGGGCCCTATGGCGGGACTTCTCATTGGGGACGGAGTTTGCATGCCTGGGATCTGGCTCCGGTTAGTTTGCGGAGTGGGGGCTGTGTGGTGGCGATGCGGGCGGGGATTGTACATGCTTTCGATCGCGGGGAGAGGCAGAATTCCTATGGGAGGAGCTTTGGGAATTTGATTACGATTCAGCATGAGGATGGGGAGTTTTCGCATTATGCGCATCTGCGGACGGGGACTTTTGTCGTTCGCACGGGGCAGAAGGTGGAGGCCGGGCAGGCGCTGGCTACGGTTGGAAATAGTGGACATACGCTGGGGCAGGGCGGTGGATATCACGTGCACGCGCATGTTACTCGCGGGTTTGCGGCTTCTAATCAGAGTATTCCTTTTACTTACTCGAATGCGCCGGATGCGGCTCGTGGACGGTTGGTTAGCAATGCTTTGCCTTTGCTTGGGAATTGCAGTGTGCAGTATGATGGCCCGGTGGAGGTTTCGGCGGGGCCCAAGTGGAATGGGCGGGTGGGGCTTACCGAATGGTGGACGCAAACGATTGTTGTCCCCAAGGGGGCTCGGGCACTGGATGTTTTGACTGCCTGGAACAAAGAGATGAACAAGGTGGATGTGTATCTTACCAGCCCTTCGGGCTATCAGTATGGGGGGCCTTTTGAGAACGCCGAGCGACTAAGGGTGGAGCAGCCGGAGAGCGGGAACTGGCGGATTAGTGTGCAGGGCGTCAAAGGGAATGGAGACGCTATTGATTTTGAGGTTCGAGGCAATGTCGCTCGTTAGGCTGGGCGGGTGCGACCCTGGTCTCGGAGTTCGTTCAGTAGCTTGGTGAGGCGGGCTACCTGGTCTGGGTGCTTTAGGTAAATGTCTTCGCGTTCGTTGGGGTCCGCGATGATATCGAAGAGCTGGCCTTGGGGGCCTCCTGGTTGCGGGGTGATCTTTGCCGGAGCGGTGAAGCCGCCGGAGCCGAGACCTTCGATGAGTTTCCAGCGCCCTTCACGGATTGCAAAGAGACCGCTGCCGGAGTGGTGGATGAGATGTGGGCGGACGGTGGTGGGGCCTTGTTTGCCTGCGAGGGCTGGCTGGATGGGGAAGGAATCTTCGGCGGCGTCTTTGGGTATGGGGATGCCAGCGGCGGTGCAGCAGGTGGCGAAAAGATCGGTGTGGCAGATGGGGGCGTTGCTGACTGTTGCGGGCTTTACTTTGCCGGGCCAACGGACGATGAAAGGGACGCGGTGGCCGGCTTCGTAGGCGTCGGACTTTTGGCCTCGCATCATGAGGTTGGCCCATTGACCGCCGTTTTCTTCCATGTCGCGTTTCTCCCATGGAGCGCCATTGTCGCTGGTTACGATTACGAGAGTGTTGGAGGTATCTACAGCATTGACGATTCTTCCGATTGAGTCGTCTACCTGCTCTACGAAATCACCGTACAACTTGGCTGGGCTGCGACCCTGGAAGGCTTTGGTTGGGACCCAGGGAGTGTGAGGCGCGGGCAGTGGGACATAGCAGAAAAAGGGGCCGGGTTTTTGGACGAAGTTGATAGCGCGTTCGGTGATCCTGGGCATGACTTCTTCCATCAAGAAACCAGGGGCGATGGGGCCGCCGCGATAGTAGGGGCCTCGTTTGACCTCGCCGTTGTCGGAAATTTTATTGGTAGGTTGGGCGACGGCACGTTTGCCATCGAAGTAGAGGTAGGGTGGCATGTCGAGGGAGGCGGGGATACCGAAGTATTCGTCGAAGCCGAGGTTGAGGGGGCTGGGGGATAGGTCTTTTGCGTAGTCTGTTGGGTCTGTTGTGCCGAGGCCGAGGTGCCATTTGCCGAAGCCGCCGGTGCGGTAGCCGTTTTTTTGGAAGAGGCTGGGGAGGGTGGGTCGGCCGTCTTCGATCAGGTTGGGGGAGTAGCCATTGAGGACGCCGCTTTTGAGGCGGCTGCGCCAAGAGTAACGGCCCGTTAGTAACCCGTACCGGGTCGGAGTGCAGACGCTGGAGGGGGAATGGGCGTCGGTGAAGCGCATTCCCTGGCGGCTCAATTTGTCTAAATGGGGTGTACGAACTTTAGCCTCCCGGGAATAGCAGGCGACGTCTCCGGTGCCTAGGTCAT
Organism: uncultured Bryobacter sp.; assembly: GCA_964653845.1. GTDB lineage: Bacteria > Acidobacteriota > Terriglobia > Bryobacterales > Bryobacteraceae > Bryobacter. Next base: position 2,914 of record CAZZGS010000080.1, on the reverse strand, counting down.
CTGCCAAGATGATGATAACGTTGAGTTTAGGTGCGGCCTGAAGGGAGAATGCGGCGGTGCTGGCGAGAAAAGTTCGTCTGAACATGTTACGAGAATATTACGGTTTTTCATATTTTCCTCTTGCATATAAAAAAAAGTAGAGGGACACTAGTACTCATAGGTGGTGGTTCTTCGTAACCACTTTGACCCGTTGAGTATTGGGGTGTTTATCCCTCCACACGCCCCAACACTCCGGGTTTAAATACTGGGGCTTTTTTGCGGACTTCCCTTCTTCTACCCATTCTTTACTTCTGGCAACTCTGTCTCAATCAATACCTGGTCTGGTCGATCGGGTTTTTTAATTTTCTGAGTCGTGAGGAAGCGCATACGGCATTTGTAAATGTGTTGTATTTCAAGCACCGACTTCAGGCAAGTGAATTCGCTACCAACTTTGCAGGAACGCTTTTATTTGCTCTTGGATTTGGTTTGAGTCCAGAGCCCGGTGTATTTTACGGGCGGATGTTGAAGTCTATCGTAATGGCGTCAATTCCGTGTTTGTGCTTTTTGTTGATGCACCTTCGCTTCAGTTATTCGAAGTGGATCTCCTTGTGGTGCGCATTGGCAGTTGGACTTGTGCCGGGGCTGTACTTCTTTTACGGGTTGGGGATTGATATTGGACTTGAGATTCCGTTTGGATTGGCGGCTTTGATTCTGGCGGGGAGCCAGCGGCTTTGGGTTGTGGGGGTGGCTGGGGCTTTGTTGATGTTTAGCGCTCTTTGTTATGGGGCGGGAATTGCTTTTGGGCCTGCAGTAGCGTGGTTGGTGTTTCGGCATCCCGATTGGAAGAGGCGGGCACCGGTTTCATTGGTGGCTGGTTTGGCAGTAGTCAGCGTACCTGTCTTGTATTGGACCAATATACAGTTGCTGTTTGTTGGCGGTGGGGGAGCAGGACGCGCTACTCCGTGGGAGTCTTTTCTGTTGATTCGGAATGACCTGATGATTGGTGGTGGAACTTATTACTATCCGCTAGAGTTGCATCCGGCGCTTGGATTGAACCCACTTCCCTGGGTGGCGATACTCGGGTTGGCCTCGGCCGCCGCGCGGTGGCGGAGACTGATGCCTTTAGTGTTGGTGGCGATTACATCCATCCTTGTCGCCTGTACGGCAGGCACTTTGCCTGGCGTAAGAAGGGCGATTCCGTTTGTTCTTGCAGCGACGATCCTTGGAGTTTGCCTGCTGGATCATTATCTGGGGCGAGTGCCTCGTCTGAAGAGGGCGGTTGGGGTGGCAATGATCGCCGGGTTGCTATTCGACTTGCATTTGGTGACTCAACAGTGGCGGGCCGGGCGATTGTTTGTCATTCAGGATTTTGGGTTTGTCCGGCACAAGCAAAGTATTGAGCAAAGCCTCGAAGACTATCGTTTGCGTATTGTGAGTGTTCCTGAGACCAGGGAGATGGGTTCCCCAAGGTCTAACTATGCCTTGCTTCATTTGCTGACGTTGCCAGATCCGATCGTGAGCTTTGAAAGCTTTGCGGCTGTTCAGGATGAGGACGACCCGCCATTCCCGAAGGGGGTGACGCGATTTTCGTTGCTGCCCGAAATATGGAAGCGGCGGAGCCAAGCTACTTCTTCTGGGCGATGAACTCGGAGTAGGGGCCTTTGAAGTCGTCGATCTGACCGTTGTGGACATGCCAGATGCGTGTTGCCGATTCGTCGAGGAGGTCTTCATCGTGGGTGACGAAGATGACAGTGCCATCGAATTTCTGTAGGGCCTGATTGAGAGCGTTGATCGATTCAAGATCCAAGTGGTTTGTAGGTTCATCGAAAACCAGGACGTTGGGCTTGAGGAGCATCAGGCGGCAGAAGATGAGACGAGCGGCTTCGCCACCGGAGAGTGCTTTGGTGGGTTTGAGTGCGTCTTCGCCTGAGAACAGCATTTGACCGAGGAGGCCGCGGAGTTCTTCGTTGGAAGCTTCCATGTCGTACTGGCGGAGCCAATCGATGCAGTTAAGGCCGTGTTCAATGGTTTCTGAATGGTCCTGGGCGAAGTAACCGATGCTGGTTTCGTGGCCCCAGACGACGTTGCCACTGTTGATTTGGAACTCGTCTTCGTGATGGCCGGCGAGCATGGGAGCATTGGCCAGGAGTGAGCGCAGGAGAGTGGTTTTGCCGGCACCGTTTCTGCCCATGATGGCAACCTTGTCGCCACGGGTGATGAGCGATTCAAAGTTCTCGAAGACTTTGAGCTTGTCGTAGCTTTTTGATAGGCCTTTGAATTCGAGTGGGGTGCGGCCGGAGGGGCGCTTAAGCTGAAAGCGGATGAAGGGGCGTTGGATGTTGGAGCGGGCGAGATCTGCGCTTTGGAGGCGCTCGACTTCCTTCTTACGCGAGGTGGTTTGAGCAGAACGAGTACCTGCTGAGAAGCGTGCGATGAACTCGTTGAGCTGGGTGATTTTCTTTTGGCGTTCGACCGTGTCGGCTTCGATGCGCGAACGGATCTGGGTCTTGGCCAGCACCATGTCGTCGTAACCACCGGTGTAGTTGATGATCGTGTTGTAGTCGATGTCGGCGATGTGGGTGCAGATGTTGTTGAGGAAGTGGCGATCGTGGGAGATCGTGATGAGGGTGCCTTCGAATTTGTTGAGGTAATCCTCAAGCCAATGGACACTGTCGAGATCGAGATGGTTTGTCGGTTCGTCGAGGAGCATGGCGGCGGGGCTGCCAAAGAGGGCTTGTGCGAGGAGGACGCGGACCTTTTGGCCGCCCTGGAGCTCTCCCATCTTGCGTTCGTGGATGCCGGCTTCGACGCCAAGCCCGTCGAGGAGGATGGCGGCGTCTGATTCTGCTGTGTAGCCGCCTTCTTCGCCTACCACGCCTTCGAGCTCGCCAAGACGCATGCCGTCATCGTCGGTGAGGGTGGCATGGTCTTTGTC
>CAZZGS010000079.1:0-11547 GCA_964653845.1 uncultured Bryobacter sp. | reverse complement strand
ATTCGTACCGGTTGGGTAAACGTGATGGTGCCCCAGATGGTTGAGATCCTGGCTCAGCTCAACACAGGCGAATCCGAAGCCGACCTCAAAATTCTCGTTGAGGAATTCGTGGCCCGCCTGACGGGAAAAGAAACGATCTACCAGATGATGGAACTGGCCGAACAGATCCGGCTGCGCGGTGGCCAACCCGAAGACCCGAAGGTCTACAAAAAGATGTACCTCGACGCCCTGCATGAAGTGATTAAAGACCGGCTCGACGATCTGCGTGAAGGCCGCACTTCGCCCGACGCCCACATGGTGCCCGGCTCAAGAGCACTGCTCGAAGACCTGAAAGCCCGCGGCCTCAAGCTCTATCTCGCCAGCGGAACCGATCACGAAAACGTTGTCGAAGAAGCCAAGCTCCTTAATGTCTACGATTACTTCGACGGTGGCGTCTTCGGCGCACTCGACGACCTGAGCAAGTTCTCGAAGGCACTGCTGGTCAAGCAAATCGTCGAATCGAGTGAGTATAAGGGCGAAGAATTTCTGGGCTTCGGCGATGGCTATGTCGAAATCGAAGTTGTCAAACAGGCAGGGGGGATTGCCGTTGGCGTCGCCTCCGAAGAACCAGCCTGCGTCACCGTCGACGCATGGAAGCGAGACCGTCTCGCCGGTGTCGGAGCAGACTTCATCGTTGCCAACTACTCGAACATGGATCAGTTGCGCGCCGCCCTCTTCCCCGCCTGAGATTTGTTAAACATGAATTCCAAGTACCGAATTTTCGACCGCAGCGCCTTGCGGATCCTTCCTCTGGCCGAGCGCAAGCACGACCTTGAGATCTCCAACTGGCTCAGCCTCGATAGCGAGACTCCGGCTTTTGAACATCCCGACCTGAAGGTATTGGCCGATCGCATCCGTTCGGCCCGCAAGCAGAAACGTGCCGTCATCCTGATCATGGGAGCACACGTCCTGCGCGCAGGCGTCAACCGCCACCTCATCGACATGATCGAACGCGGCTGGATCAGCCACATCGCCTTCAACGGCGCAGGTGCCATCCACGACTATGAGCTGGCACGCATCGGCGCCACCACCGAAAGCGTTGCCCGCTACATCCGCGAAGGCCAGTTTGGTCTATGGCAAGAAACCGGCGAATTGAACGACTGGATTCGCGAAGCAGCCAGCCTCGATTTGGGGCTCGGCGAATACGTTGGCCGCCGGATTGCCGAGTCTGATTACCCTTACCGCGACCTCAGTGTTTTTGCCGCCGCATGGCGCGCCGGCATTCCCGCAACCGTACACGTAGGCGTTGGCTACGACATCCTGCACGAGCATCCCAACTGCGATGGCGCAAGCCTTGGCAAGGCCAGCTACCGCGACTTTCTCATCTTCGCCGAGACCGTACGTTCACTCGAAGGTGGCGTGATGTTGAATTTCGGTTCTGCCATCATGGGCCCTGAGGTCTATCTCAAAGCGCTTGCCATGGCTCGAAACGTTTCATTGCAAAAGGGCGAAGAGATCCGCAACTTCACTACCGCCGTCTTCGATCTCATCCCGATACAGGGCGACTTCCGAAAAGAACTACCCAAGACCGACCCCGGCTATTACTTCCGTCCCCAGAAAACAATCCTCGTCAGAACGGTTGTCGACGGCGGCGAGAGCTACTACTTCTGCGGTAACCACCGTGCCACACTGCCAGCCCTCTGGAGGCAATTCCAGTGAAGATCGCCGAAATCCTCAACGCCTTCTCAAAGCTGAATGTCCTGGTAGTCGGAGATATTTGCCTGGATCGTTGGTGCACCTACGATCCGGCTACGGCTGAGCCTTCGCGCGAGACAGGCCTCCCGCGCATTGGCGTTGTCAGCTTCGAATCCACCGCCGGTGCCTGCGGAACTATCGCTAATAACCTGGCGGATTTGGGCGTCGGCCGCGTCGCAATACTGGGCGCAATCGGAGAAGACACACATGGGGATGAACTCTTCAGGGCTTTGGGAATAAGAGACATTGGCGTTGACCTGGTATTGCGTTCGCATTTGATCCAGACCTTCACCTACACAAAGCACATCAATTCCGAAACAGGCAGCGAGGACCTGCCTCGCGTTGACTTCATCAACAACTCCGCTTTGCCGGAATCGCTCGATGCTCAGCTTGTAATTACCTTCAAGAGCTACGGGTATCTCTTTGACGCTATCCTGGTTTGCGATCAGGCGGAAACGGCCAAGGGCGGAGTTGTAACCGCCGCGCTGAGAGACGCAATCAACGAAATGGCCAAAACAGACCCCTCCAAAGTGATCTGGGTGGATTCACGAAAACGAGCTGAGCTTTTCGCTGCCTGTTATTTGAAGCCCAACGAGGATGAAGCACGCGAGGCTGCCATGCGGCTCATGGGCCACCATGACTACATCCAGCTTATGGGCACTCTCAGCTTGCGAGCCCTGGTAGTAACTGCTGGTGAGCGCGGCGCTACGGTGATGGATTCCCTCGGCCGCAGAACGCATAAAACGGTCTCGGCACAAAACCCGGTCGACATCTGCGGCGCCGGTGACAGCTTCTCCGCCGCAGCCGCTTCGGCCCTCGCCGCAGGAGCCACAATCGACGAAGCCGTACACCTTGGCAACCTTGTAGCCAGCATCACAATCATGAAGAAGGGCACCGGCACGGCAACACCAGCCGAAGTCCATGAGGCCGCCAGCAAAGCCGGAATCGAGTGAACACTCTGGCGATCGACATCGGCGGAACCAAATTCTCACTCGCACTCTTTGCCGGTGAGGAGATGGTGCTGCGCGAGTCCCGTCAAACGGATCGAGCCGGCGGCCCCCGCTCTATGCTGGCCCAAATCGAAGCCATCGTCGGCACCTGGAAGCATGAACATGTAATCGATCGTTGCGGCATCGGCTTCGGTGGCCCGGTTGACTTTGGGCAACAGAAAGTAACGCTTTCCACTCATGTTGAAGGTTGGAGTGAAAACCCGTTGGTCGAAACCATTCGCCAGATCGCCGCTGCACCGGTCGTAATGGACAACGATGCCAATGCCGGCGCGCTCGGCGAAGGCATCTATGGTGCGGGGGCCGGAACCAGGCCGCTCTTTTACATGACACTCTCCACCGGAATCGGTGGTGGCATTCTGACCCAGCACGGTATCTACCGCGGAGCAGACTGGTATGCCGGCGAGATCGGCCACCTCACTATCAGACCCGGCGGCCCCGAATGCCTCTGTGGCGCCTATGGCTGCTTCGAGCGTCTCTGCTGCGGTCTCTGGCTCGAACGCGATCACGGCAAACCGGCGAGAGAACTCATGGAAGACCCACTCTTCGTGGAACGCTACGTCGTTGATTTAAGCCTTGGCCTCAAAGCGGCCATCATGATTTTGAACCCAATGCGAATTGTCATCGGCGGTGGAATCGGCAAAGCAGGCGACAAACTTTTTGTTCCCCTGCGTGCCGAGTTGCGAAGGCAGATTACAGCCTGGTCTCGAGCCCGTATCGATGTCGTTCCAGCCGCCCTGGCCGATGACAGCGTACTCTTCGGCGCACTCGCCTTAGCGAAAGAAACTTTCCCCTTATGACCTTTACTCAAACCTACCGCGACAAACTCATCGAGACCCTGAAAGCACTCGACCTCACCAAAATAGATCAGGCTATTGCCTGGTTATCAGAGGCACGAGATCAGGGCAAGACCATCTTCACCACCGGCAACGGTGGCAGCGCAGCATCTGCATCTCACTTCGTCTGCGACATGCTCAAAGGTGCCAGCTACAAGCGGGATAAGCGCTTCCGCATCATGTCACTTCACGACAATATGCCCACCCTCACTGCCTATTCCAATGACGTCGACTATCACGATGCAGCCGTCGAACAGTTGAAAAACTTTGGCTCGGCTGGCGACGTGGTGATTGCCATCAGCGGCTCAGGCAACTCCCCTAACGTCTTGCGCGCGATTGAATATGCCAACGCTATTGGCTGCCGCACCATTGGGCTTACAGGTCGCGATGGTGGCAAACTGGGGCCTCTGGTGCAACTACAGATTCATACGCCAGAACCTCACATGGGCCGCATCGAAGACGCACACATGATCGCCCTGCACATGATCTGCTACCAGTTCATGGATGTGAAGTAGATTACTTTTTAAAGAGACTGTCGAAGGCTGCCCGCGCTTCCTGAGAGCTGCGCGGAGCCGAGATCTGTTCAAGCGGGCGGGAAGCACCATTGCCACCGCCCAATACCTGACGACCGCCCGGAGTATCCCTGGCAACAGTCACGCGTTGTTTGAAGAATGTACACGTGTTGGCCAGATCCTTCTTGTTCACGCGCTCAGGGATAGGCTTCAGACACTGAAATCGGGTTGATGGCTCAAAGTGCGTGCACTGCTTGCAACAATGCAGTGCGGACCCGCACTTGGGGCAATTGGCCGTGAATTCAATGCCGTCCATCAACATCGTGGAACAGTTCCAACAGCGTGACGCCGCGACACTTTCCACAAGCCTCGGAAGTCGTGGTCCGGTTACGTCGATAGGTGGCTTGGGACCGCTGAATTTTGGTCTATCGTCCCGGCGACCGGCCCCATCGGGGCGGTCGTTATCGTGGTAGCCGCGTTGCGAATATTTGCGATCGCTGTCCATGCGGTCCTTTACTCCTTGAAAAACATAACACTTGCCGTGTCCCTATAAACTTCGTTGGTTTGCTCGACAAGAGGAGAGTGTATTGATGGTCTCCGCTTTGCTTCCAAAGCAGGCACGGCCGATACGAGAGGCAAGTGCACGAAACGGTGATCTACCCCTTGTGTATCACAGAATCCAACAAGATTCCAGCGAAATGTTTTAGGCCCAGCGGATGAGCGCCCCACAGGGACGCGTGATCGGGTCGATAAAGTGGTTCGGAGTGATCCGCAAACCATAGCCCAGTCGTCCCGTGTGCTTCGGAACATAGTTGCATTCAAATACGCATGAATTGCCATTTTGTTCCCCAGCTTTCAGACTCACCACCTCAGAGCGCTCCAGCATGCCAGTGGCTGAAACAACACCCACCAGAGCCTCCACGCGAACGTCGGCCGGCTCCAGCCCGGCAAGATCCACGGTCACGCGGAAGGGCAGTTCCTGGCCGCTGGTGAGCAGACTCTCAGGCCTTGGCCCCATGTCGATAAAGCAAACCTGGTTCCAGGCATCCTGAACCTTGGTGGCCCATTTCGCCTTCTCGCGCGAGTTCTTGTATCCATCCTCACGATAGGCGAGAGCCGCCTGGTAGGCTGGCTCATAAAGGCGATGCATATATTCACGAATCATGCGCTGGGCATTGAATTGCGGGCTGATCTTGCGAATACAGCTACGTACTCGTTCCAGCCATTCCAAGGGCAATCCGTCCTCGCCACGCTGAAAATACATCGGGAGAATTTCGTTCTCAAGGATCGAGTAAATCCCCGAGGCATGAAATTCGTCCTGGCCCGGCTCATACTCATCGCGATCGCCAAGAGCAAAGCCGAGGTCCGATTCATAGGCCTCATCCCACCAGCCGTCCAGGATGCTCAGATTAGGCACGCCGTTGATGGCAGCCTTCATTCCGCTTGTGCCGCAGGCTTCTTCACCTCGGCGAGGGTTATTCAGCCAGAGGTCGACACCCTGCACCATTTCACGCGCCACTTGCAGGCTGTAGTCTTCGACAAAAACAAGGTGCGGAGCCAGTTCCGGGTCTCTCGACAATTGCACAATCTCGCGAATCAAAGTCTTGCCCGGATGATCTTTAGGGTGAGCCTTGCCGGCGATAATAATCTGAACCGGGCGGTCTTTTGAGTTCAACATCTTCTTGAGGCGAGCCACATCGCGGAAGATCAGCGTCGCACGCTTGTAGGTAGCAAAGCGGCGGGCAAAGCCAATCGTGAACGCATCGGGATCGAGCACCTGCTCGAGGCGATGAATCTCGGTCGCACTCGCGTTGCGTCGCTCCGCAGCCGTAGCCGAACGCTCGCGCACAAACTGCACCAGTTGCCGCTTCTGCTTCTTGTGCACTTCCCAAAGCTCTCGCGCTGGAATGTCTTTCACGTCGTCCCAGATCTTCGGGTCCACATAGCGCTCGCGCCAGTCCGGCTGCAGGTACTGGTCGTACAGCATAGCCAACTCACCGTAAAGCATAGTAGGCAAATGAATGCCGTTGGTCACCGAGGTGATCGGCACTTCTTCTACCGGCAAGCCAGGCCACAACTCAGCCCACATCTCGCGCGAAACATCACCGTGCAAAATCGAAACCGCGTTGCGATAAGACGAAGCCTTCATCGCAAGAATCGCCATGGAATATCGCTCTGAGGTATCGGCTGGATTTCGGCGGCCCAGCGCAAAGAGCTGTTCAATCGGAATGCCTGCCTCTTCGCAATAAGCACTTAAATATTCATAAACAAGCCCGCCGTCAAACAGGTCTATACCAGCCGGCACGCTCGTGTGCGTTGTAAAAATATTGCTCGCCCGCGCTGTCTCAAACGCTTCGGCAAAACTCAGCTTTTGATCCACCATCAGCAGTCGCGTCCGCTCCAGCGGCATAAACGCAGAGTGGCCCTCATTCATGTGGAAGACATTCGGCTTCAGCCCCATCGCACTCAAAGCGCGCAAGCCGCCGATGCCAAGTACAACTTCCTGCCGGATACGGGTGTTCGAATCCCCGCCATAAAGCTGATCCGTAATGTCCCGGTATTCCTGCGTCGTGTTCTCAGGGATGTTCGTATCCATCAGATAGAGCTTTACCCGGCCCACCATCATGTGCCAGACCTTGATCGATACCACCCCGCCGGGCATGGTCACCTCAACAATCAGCTCTGTCCCGTCGTCCTTTAGAACCGGCAGAACCGGCAACTGGTAGAAGTCGTTTACAGGAGTACGCTCCTGCTGCCAACCGTCCGAATTCAAGCTCTGCTGAAAGTACCCTTTCTGGTATAAAAGTCCAACACCAACCAAGGGGTAATTTTCATCACTTGAGGACTTCATGTGATCGCCACTTAAAACACCCAATCCACCCGAGTAAATCGGCATACATTCAGCCAAGCCGTATTCCATCGAAAAGTAGGCGATCAAACGATCATCGGTGTAAGCGGGGGGAGCCTGCATATAGCTGTCAAACCGCTCGCAGGCACGCTTGTAAACAGCAAGGTAACGAGGATCTGCCGCAGCTTTGGTCAAGGTATCAGGCTGCAGTCGGCTCAACATCAGCACAGGATTATGGCTCGCGCGCCAAAGCACCGGGTCCAAGCGACGAAATAACGCTCTTAACTGGTGGTCCCAGCTCCAGAGCACATTGTTAGCAATTTCAGGCAACCTGCTCAAAGCGGGCGGTAAAGTCGGACGAACGAGAAACTCTGAGATAGGTTGGATTTGAAAAGGCATTTGTATAAGTTAGACCTGAGTGAGAATTGAAGTCATTGAAGAGCGACTGAAACAGCTTTAGTGAAATCGTATGAAAAAGGTAATAATAGGTCGCACAAAGTTAACATGTTTGAGTTAAGATACTGCTTATGAAACTGAGCGCACAAGAAGAATACGGACTTCGTTGTTTGCTCCAAATGGCTAGCCGCGGCGACGAAACTAGTCTCAGTATACCGGAGATCAGCCGCGCTGAAGGGCTATCGGTACCAAACGTTGCCAAGCTCATGCGTCTGCTCCGTATTGCAGGATTCGTTAAAAGTGTACGGGGGCAATCGGGTGGGTATAGTCTCGCCAAGCCTTCAAAAACGATCCTCGTCGGTGAAGTACTGGAAGCTCTCGGTGGCAAGCTTTTTGGAGAGAAATTCTGTGGACGGCATTCCGGGCTTGAAACCGCTTGTGTTCACAATTCAGATTGCAGCATGCGGGCATTGTGGCTTGGCTTGCAGCATATGCTCGAAAAGGTTTTGTTCCACACAACCTTGGCCGAGCTGATTCAAAAAGAATCCTCCATGCACGAGATGCTCGAGTCCCGGCACGGTGCGTTGATTCTGCCTCAACCCATCAACGGCAAAGCTGCCAGCGCCTAATCGAGCAGGATGCGTCACAATGAGTGCTGAGTATGCACTCGCCCCGCCTTACTAATTCCCGCTTGGGATCTTTTCTTGCCTCTCGATGGATGCTTTATGGCCCGGTAATGTTCCTGGCCTGTCTGATTGCCGGTGGTGCGTGGTATGGCTACCAGGAATACCAGCGCCGCAATCTAGCTTTGATCGAAGCTGCGAAACCCAAGCCCGTAGCAGACCCTCTGGTACAAACTTATTCAGGCAAGATCCGTGCCCGCAACACTGTCTTGATTCCAGCTCCCATCGACGGCACTCTCGAATCGGTTGAAGTAGCCGACGGCGAAGAAGTCTTTGAAGGCCAACTGCTCGGCAAGATACAGAACACTGCCGTCGAGGGCCAAAAACAAAAGACAGAAGAAGATCTCGACCGCGCCCAAGGTAAACTCGCCGACCTGGAGAGCCAGTTACTATCCGGACGCCTCGAAGCCAGCCGTGCCAGCGCAGATCTGGCCCGGGTGCGGGCTGAATATGAATCGGCGTCAAGAGGCTTCGATAAACTCCAGAAACTCTACCGTGCAGGTGCAGCCGCCCGCAAAACTTTCGAGAAATCCGAAGCGGACTTCCGCAAACTCGTAGAAGATCTCAAAGGCACGCAAGACTCTGCCCGGATCTCTGAATCAAAGGTCACAACCCTCCAGGCAAGTGTCGAAGAAGCCAAGACCCGCTTGCGTGAGAAGACAGAAGACCTCGAAGAAGCAGACACAGAATTACTCACAGGCACGGTGAAGGCCCCGGTCTCAGGTCTGCTGATCGGTCACCGGAAGAACCCGGGCGAGCAGGTAACTCGCGATATCGAAGATCTCTTCGAGATCGCCAGCGATCTGACGGCCATGGAGATCATCACGGAAGTACCGCCCGAGTTGGCAAAGAAACTGACAGTGGGTGGGCGCGCCTTCGTTCAGATCGCCGAAGCAGGCGAGGCCCCTCTCAACGGCAAGATTCGTGAAATCAATGACAATCAGGCGATTGTTGAATTCACTTCACCCTCACCGGCAATCAAGCCGGGCATGACCGCCCAGGTCCGCTTCCTCAATTAGCCGCTTCGCCAAACACATAACGCGAGAACCAGCTCAGGTTCTCATCCATCACGTGCATAGCCTCTTTCGGCTTGTTGATCCCGTGGCCAAAGCCCTTGTAAAGCACCAGCCGTGAGGGCACCCCAACATCCTTCAGGCCCTGATAAAGCTCAAACGCATTCGGGGGCGGCACGCGCTTGTCATTATCACCATGCTGGATCAAGACTGGAGACTTCGCCTGCTTGATGTAGGTCATCGGGGAAGTCTTCCTGTAGACCTCCATGTCGTCCCACGGAGTCGCCTTCAGGTACTGCCGGGTAAACGGATGGATGTCGGTATTGACGTAATAGGTTACCCAATTCGAAATTCCGGCACCAACGCTCAATGCCTTAAATCGGTCCGCATGAGCCGTTGCGAGAAACGCTGAAATATAGCCACCCTGGCTCCACCCCATACTTCCGACACGCGCCCCATCGACAAATCCCTGCCCAATCAAATGATCGATACCGGACAGTACATCCCAGGCGTCACCAACTCCCAGATTGCCGACATTGAGCGCCCGAAACTTCGCACCATAACCACTTGAGCCACGATAGTTCGGCCGCAAAACAAGCCCACCCTTGGCCACAAACTGCTCGGCCGGGTAGTAACTGTCTGGCGTCACATAAGGCAGGTCAATGCCGGTTGGGCCACCATGGATGATCACCAGCAGCGGGTGCTTCTTGCTGCGGTCAAAATTCTGCGGCGTCAGCAGGATCCCCTCAATGGTTGCGCCATCCTTCGATTTCCACGACACCACTTCGCGCTTCGCCGGCTGAAACTTCGCCCACTGCGTCTTCAGATTGGTCACTGCCTGCGGAGCCCAGGACGTACCCGGCGTCACATACACTTCGAAGTTCTGGTTCGTACTAGCCCCAATAAACGCCACCTTGTCGAGACTTTTCGTCAGCGAAACACTATTCATCGTCCAGCCCGAAGGCAGGCTCAATTCTCGCGGCGAATCAGACGACGGGTTCGCGATGTAAGCATTCATCGAAGTCTTGTTACGGGCCAGAAAGTAGATGCCGCGCGAAGTCCAGTCCACCAGGATCGGCTGTTCATCGACAGACCCGGACACCTTGCGGGCAGCACCTCCATCCACCGGCCGCACCTCGATATGCGCATTCGCGAAATAGCTACCCTCTACTTCTCCCTGAGTCGTATAGGCGATCTCTTTTGAGTTTGGAGACCAACTAATTCGACCAAACTGGTTGCGCGTCCCGGCCAATACCCGAAGCGCTTTCGTCGCAGGATCCAGAATTTGAAGCTTCGCCCCAAGAGTGGAGAGATCCGGATTCTTCTTGGTCACAATCGCGACTTGCAAACCGGTCCTGGCAACTACAAGCGACATCACCGTAAACGGCCCTTCGGTCAAACGCTCCGCCTTCTGCTTGGGAGTATCGGTAATCTTGACGTGCCACACATGGCTCATCGTGTATTCCTCATCCACAACGGTCAACTCGCCATACTGCTTCTTGCGATCCTTCGATGCACTAGTCTCGGCATCCCCGGCAAGAAAGTAAAGCTGCGACGCATCCCCCCACTCAAAGCTGTTCACCCCAGTCTCGTGGTCGGTAAGCTGCATTGCTTCGCCTCCGCCAACGGGGATCAGATAGATCTGCTGCTTCCCTTCCCGGTTCGACAGAAAGGCAATTTGTTTGCTATCAGTCGACCAGGCAGGCGCAGAAGAACTCTTCCGGCTAGCCGTCAACTTCAGACTCTTCGTAGTTCCCACCTCAGCCAGGTAAAGGTCTGACTCATTGGAATTGTCTTCCCAGTTGGTGCGAGACAAAACATAAGCAACATATTTTCCATCCGGAGAAATCGCCGCATCCATCGGCTTCTGCATCGAGAGCGCTTCTTTGGACGAAGGCACCTGCCCCAGCAACGAAACCACAAACGAAAGGCAAATCAAAATTCGCATGAATCTTAGAATACGCTGTTGTTATGGACTTTCTCGCCGGCTCATTGCTTGAGCTGATCACTCAAACCTCTGTCAACCTTCCTCCCGATGTACGCGCCGCCATGGGCACCACCATGGCGGCCGAGACGCCCGACACCCAAAGCGCCCAGGCTCTCAGCATCATTGCCACCAACATCGACATGGCGGTTGAAGACCAGGGCCCCATCTGCCAGGACACCGGCATGCCCACCTTCCTCGTCCACACTCCCGTAGGCGTCAATCAGATCGCCCTCAAGCGCGCGATTCACGAAGCCGTCGCCGAAGCCACCCGCCGCGGCAAGCTCCGGCCCAATTCTGTCGACAGCATCACCGGCAAAAACTCAGGCGACAACCTCGGTCACGAAACACCTGTCATCCACTTCGAACAGTGGGAGCAAGACGACATCGAAGTGAAGCTGCTGCTTAAGGGTGGCGGCTGCGAAAACAAAAACATCCAATACTCCCTGCCCGCCGATCTCGATCACATGGGCAAGGCCGGTCGAGACCTCGAAGACGTTCGCAAGTGCCTCCTCCATTCAGTCTGGCAAGCCC
>CAZZGS010000078.1:7056-11568 GCA_964653845.1 uncultured Bryobacter sp. | reverse complement strand
CTATTTGGATTAAGCCCGACAGCCGAGTAGTGATCTTAGATTTTTATAAAGGAGCTCAAGCAGAATAAAGGTCTAAAGCTTTTTGGAGTTGGTCTTTTATTTTTTCAGCCAACTCAACTGGACTTAGGACTTTTACGTCAGCGCCATATTGAAGAATTTCTGCTATAAATTCAAGGTTCGGAATCAGGTCAAGTTCCACTTCCAAGCTTCCATCCTGCATTGTATAGTTCCGCTGAGAACCATGAATCGGTTTGGTGAGGATGTATTTGGCGCGCTCAGGCCGAAAGCGCAATCTAATTTTTTGTGAGGGTACGCCTTCCGGTACCGATACGCCGATGATTTGTTCAAAAAAGTCCCTCCAGTCTACAGTGGATGCTTTGTAGGTTGTCCTAGTTGTTCTGATCTCCCTGATTCGGTCTAATGCCATGTTATAAGTTGGGAAATCAGTGTCGTCTTTACGGCCTAACAGGAACCATCGATTTTTGTACTCTTTGAGCAAGTATGGGTGAATCTTAACAACGTAAGGATTGTCTGAACGAAAATCCTGATAAAATATCTCTATAACTTCTTTATTGTTGACGGCGTTGAAAAGCCTATCTAAATAAACAAGTCCGGAATAATCCGGGTTTTCATCAAACTGGACAATAGTATCTCCTCCAGCAGCAATACCAAGTTTGACTTCTAACTTTTGGATCAACTCTGGTACCCAAGGCATTCCAGAGTATTTGCGCAAAGTTTCTGTTGCTTGTTGGAGCAGGGTAAGCTCACCTTGATTCAACGGTGTCTTAAAAATAGAAAAGTTAGGATCTGAATATCGGTAATATTTTCTTTTCCCGTCTTGAACCCTTTCGATTCCTACATCTTTGTAGTGTCCCTCCATAAATTCGAGGTCATTGAAAATTGTTCGCCTCGATATACTATTGGCTGCACCAATACCCTCTAAAGCATCTGTGCAGGCGGCCATTAGATCTTCAATAAAGTAACGCCTTCCGGTATTGCTAAGGCAGTTGTCTAAGACTTTATACCTCCGCAGCGCATCTTTTGTCTGTGCCATATGTGCATGTAAGTTGCACAATAAATTCCAACTCAGCAAAGTGTTCGTCGTCAAGCCTTATTATTGCTGATTTATAAGGCACTTGCTTAATTTTTGCTGAAGATTTTTGTTGTGCAGTTAGTTTGCACAAAATGATTTTAAGTTTGCATCATCACCGAACAAAAATGAAATTGATCCTCGCCGAAAATCCATTGCTAATCGATCACACCGAACGCCGAAATCGCTACGCAATGCAGTTAACTCGGCAAGAGTGGGCACACCGTCGAGCAGGAATTTTGAAGCGTGACGGCAATTGTTGCCGTCAATGCGGAGCCCATCGGGGTTTGCAGGTGCACCACCGACAATACCATGTTTACCGGGAAACCGGGGCTTGGTTGGAACCTTGGGCTTATGCGGATAAGCATTTAGTTGCTCTTTGCGAAGCCTGCCATCAGGCAGGTCACTTCCGCTATAAAGTTCCAGTTTTTATAGTCTAGTGCCATGATCAATGGCAAGCCTCTCCTTTAACCACCCTTAGAAAAACCAACCATGCGTAGTTTTCTCCAACTTCTCGGTCTTAAGAAAGTGAACAATGTTCAAACTGCTGTCGCAGATTCTGCGATAGACAGCCAGGAGGAAGCTTTGCCCTTTGTTGACGAAGCGCTGTTCGTAGATAGGAAACCCCCAGTGCAACGCGCGGGGCAGACCTCCCAATATTGTGATCTTCGGTCAATCTTGCAGCCCATTCTGCAGCAGGATCATTACGGAAATGGATACCGCGATGGCGTTCAAGGCCAGACTCGTGATTTGGCTCGCCTGTACATTCGGGAAGTCCAGTTGGAGGCAGGTGCTGCCGTTTGTAGAGCATTGGAACCTTTAAAGCGATACAATGAACTTTTGGAAGCGCATATGTTAGAGCTGGATGAGCGAGCTGATGCCGGGTTGCTTCAGCGTTTCAGTGTAGAACGCGATGCCGCGGGGCGTCGAATTGAAGAATTCACTGACGCCAAAGTGGCGCTTGAATGCACGACAACGCCCATTGAGGCGGCTGTTGTTCGCTATGAGAGTGGCTACCAGCGCGGGCTTAAAGATTGGCTTGATCAGCATTCGATTTTTCCTGGGTGATCCCGGACTTTAACTTTTATCACGCCTAAGCAAACCACATAAAAACCCAAAAGCCATGTCTCTGCTTAATATCGCTGCCAAAGCTCTTCAGGAAGATTACTCGGTACTACTTAAGTGCACTCCTCAGTGTCAACGGAAAGTTATGCTTACTTTCTTGCAACTGTTAATCCCCGCTTCGTTGTGGGGTTTGGCGGCGTTTATTGCGGCAAACCAATTTTTAGGTTTGAATGATCTTGCGTCTTTTTTTGGGGCACTTGGTGTTGCTGCGGTCATTTTTGTTGTGGACCGCACCATGCTTAACATGACTTTCTGTTCCGATGAGGATTTGGCAAGAGGATTGGAAAGTGAACCATGGTATACTTCCATGAAAAAGTCTTGGTTAGCCCTTGGCAGGGGACTAATGTTGACTATCCGCTTTGCCTTGGTAGTAATAGGAGCATTGATTAATGCGTTCTTCCTTGATGTTCAGTTGTTCGAAAATGATTTTCAATCGCAACTTTTTAACATACTTATCGAGTCAGCAGAAGCCAATGAAATAACGCCACAACTTTCCGATCTGGATAAGCAAATTGAAAGGCTGGCTGCGGAAGAACAGGAGTTGGGCGGGAAGGCAGAGCTTGAAGCACAAGCACTTTTTGCAGAAATTGACGGAATCCGCGGCACCGGCAGGCATGGTTATGGTATTTCAGCGCACAAAAAGGAATCAAAGTTTAATGAAACTAACGTACGATTAACAGCGGTAAGTGACCTATTGGCGGCACTACGCTCAGAGCGGTATGCCGCAGCGCACTCTCTTCGTACACAAGCATTAGCCCGAGAGCCAGGGATTCTTTTGAAGGTTGAAGCATTGCACCGCTTGATGGAACAGAACCAGGTAGCAAAGAACTTATCGACTGGGTTCTTGCTTTTTCTGCTCTTAATTGAAGTTTTAGTAATTCTGTATAAAGCTGGTACACCTTACACGCCATATGAGCGGTTTATGGCTTTTAAGGCATATCAGCAACAGCAAGCCGTCACCGTCCAGGCAGGGATCCAGCATCTGCGGGGTCAGCGATTGCTTGCAATGAGCGATGCGGAGCATCGGGCTCGCGCCTTTCTAGCCCATGGCTCCAATGGGCGATAAGTGGAAAACTTTCCATTTGGAAAATCGAAGATTGCTAACCAATTTTAGCCGAACATATTAAATGCTGAATTCCATGCCTCAATTTTACTTACACCAGCTTCAAGTTGATTTTACTCAACCTATAGAGAGGCATGAACTGGATGCATTCCGTGGTGCCGTTGGTCGTACGGTTGGTCTTGATAATGTCCTGTTTCACAACCATTTGGAAGAAGACAAGGTTCGGTATGCGTATCCCTTGATTCAATACAAAAGAAGGTCCGGGCGTCCTCTCATGGTTTGTCTCGGCGATGGAGTGGACGCAGTCCCAGAGTTGTTTAAGCGTTCTGATGGCCGATTGACGCTCAACAATCGACCCTACCAATTGCAAGTGGCCGATGTCCGAGTCCAGCGCTATGCGCTCAACATCTCACGTAAGAAGTATTCATATGATTTGCGACATTGGTTACCTCTGAATGATCGAAACTATGCCGTGTATCAAGAATTTCAGAAACCTGAGGAAAGGCATGGCTTTTTGGAACGACTACTGGTGGGAAACATTCTTTCTTTTGCAAAAGGTGTGGGGTGGTGGATTGATGGCAGGGTAGAGGCAACGCTTCACCAAGATGTTACTATTCGTGTGCTGACGTACAAGGACGTACCTATGATGACGGTGGATGCCAGTTTTGAAACGAACGTATTTCTACCCCCATGGATTGGTTTGGGTAAGGGCGTTGCGCGTGGGCATGGAATCGTTATGCCCGCTCGCGCAATTGACGCATCTGAGGCAGATTCCGATATAGCCATTCAAACCCAAGCAGAAACTCATGGATGACATGCTAACTGAGCGTCTGGTTTTTAGAAGCCTAGTGCGTGACCTGGGATCATTCGCTGTGTTGAGTGGCGACCCTGGCGCTTCAGAATCTCTGCTCATGCAACATAGGGCTACATTGCAACGGATCTTTTCGATTGCTGACCATTCTGAATGGCCGCTCGGCAATTCTTTTGAAATGGAAGAGGAAATCCTTGTCAAAGCATCGGCGCTAGCCCGTGGAGGTAAAGTTTCTCCAATGGTGCCGCATCCACAAGCCATTCAATCTATTTGGCAAAATTTAGATCAAGGTTTGGTTTCAGGTCCAGGATTTTCTTTGCCTCTGTGGAACAATGATTTTGATTCATCGGCCTTTTTTCCGCAAATTGTAGATTCCACAGGTGATTGGAAATCTGCCTGGCAAAACTTTGCGCAGGATTTTAC
>CAZZGS010000078.1:4941-7046 GCA_964653845.1 uncultured Bryobacter sp. | reverse complement strand
GCTGAGAGCCTTTTAGATGGCTTAGAGGCTTTATTGTTGCGTCATGCCGACCGCGTTCCGGTTGCCGATGCGCAACGAGACGTCTCTCTGGCTCAGTTGGCACGAAGTATAGCTGCCATTTCAGTTTGTATGGCACGTGGAGGGCACGAATCTGCGTCGCCCATGTTGATGGCAGGCGCGGATCTCTCCGGAATCCAGCAGTTTCTTTATGACATCCTTGGGAAGAATGCCGCCAAATTCCTCAAGGGTCGTTCCTTCTATTTGGATTTGCTCATGCAGAGCGTGGTTTTCAGGATAAGGCGAACCTTGGACTTAGGTCCCTGGCATCAAATTTATGCATCTGGCGGAAGTTTGTTTATGCTTGTACCCAACTCTGAGGTCAACGTTAACGCACTCCATGCACTTCGTTCGGAGTTAATAGATGCCATTTTCGCCGCTCATGGGACCAGTCTTTTTCTAGCCTTAGATTGGGTGGAGGCCCCTTTGACCAGTATTCTAAACCCAGACCCGTCCAATGACTTGAGTGTTGTCTGGAAGGGGCTTTTTGAGCGTCTGAATACTTTAAAGAGGCGCCGATATCAAGAACAGTTGGTCTCAGAGTATGATTTTTTCTTTGAACCTACAGAATTGGGAGGTACCCAACTTCGCGATGCTGTCACCAATGAGGAGCTGACTACAAAGGAATTGGCAGAAAAAAACTTTGAGAAGCTTGGCGAAGAGGGATCTATCATCCGCTTAAGTACAGCAGAGCAAAGGCGCCTTGGTCAAGAATTGCGTAGGGCTCGTGTTCATATTGTGGTTGATCGTCTTCTCCCGGAATGCAAATCCCAGCCCTATAATCCTTGTGGTTTGGGAGTATACCACTACCTCCTGCAAGAAGGGGAGGGCATTCCTGCAAAGTTGCCTAGGGGAGCTACACTTGCGCGAATTAATGAACTTGGTTCCTCGGCTTCATCAAAGCTCTTTCGCGTCAGCATGATTGGCGGCAATGATTACCCAAGGGATGAAGAAGGTAACCCAATGACTTTCGACCAACTTGCTGGCCAAGGTAATTTGCGCAGGCTCGGTATACTCCGGATGGATGTTGATGATCTGGGTCAAATTTTTCAAAGGGGTATTCCGGCGGGGGGGCGAACGCTTGCGCGCTATGCCTCACTCAGTCGCTCATTGGATCTTTTCTTCAAAGGCTATTTGACTGCATTGTGGCGCCGCCATCCCCAATACAAGGACAATACCTATATTCTTTACTCTGGTGGTGATGATTTGTTTATCCTAGGTCGCTGGGACATCGCAGTTAAGTTTGCCCAAACAATTCGGAAAGACTTTAGTAGCTGGACCTGTAACCAACCTTCCTTTGGTCTTTCCGGAGGTATTGCTGTAGTTGGTGCTAAGCATCCAATTGCGCAGGCTGCAGAACTTGCTGCGGAGGCCGAAGCAGCCGCGAAATCTCATGTTCTAGTACGCGACGGCTTAACGATGAAAAAAGATAGTTTTCATTTGTTAGGCTTCAGTTTGCATTGGACGCATGAGTTTCCTCTTGTACTAGCGTATCGAGATCGTTTTGCTGCACTATTGGAGAGTGGAAAACTACCCCGCTCCTTATTGGCGCAACTCAACTTATTTGATTCCATGCTCCAACAGGTCAATCAAAGAAATTTGGAGGTAGATCATACTAAGAAGGATAAACTACCTGAACGTTGGCGTTGGCTAATGGCCTATCAAATGAAGCGTTCGATGGATCAGACTAAAGACGAGGATTTAAAAAGTTTACTGAATCAGGTAAAAACAGATGCAGCATGTGGAACCCTATTTGGACTTTCGTTGCCAGGAAAACAGGCAAGTCTTTCACTCATACACCTCGCGCTGCGATTGGCTGTGTTGGAAGAGAGAACAAAGGCAAGTTCTACAAATGCGGAGGCCATTCATAATTTCTAGCTAATAAAATTATTATTACAATGCCAAATGATAATCGTTTTCACAGTCCACGCGATCGGAACCTCTCTATCCCCCCTGGTCCCAAGATTTCATCGGACCTGGTAAAGACATGGATACAAACCGGTATGGATCGGGAGGCTATTTCCTTCAGTGAAGAATTTGGGAAATAC
>CAZZGS010000078.1:0-4841 GCA_964653845.1 uncultured Bryobacter sp. | reverse complement strand
ACAAACCGGTATGGATCGGGAGGCTATTTCCTTCAGTGAAGAATTTGGGAAATACTTGGCTGAGCTAAAATACACCACTTCACAAATCAGGAATGTCTTTGGGGAGCTTAGACGAATTCAAATGAAGGGAATAGAGAGCCAGGTGTCGTCGTTTCATTTATTGAAACCTAAGATTGCTTATACTACTCGGAAGGATAAGTCGACTTCCGACACGCAGGTAGAAGCCTCTAAGAAATTCAAGGAACTTTTTGACGAAGCCCATAACGCTGTGGATTTGGATAACCAACCCCGAAAGCATTTCGATCACTTTATGAACCTAATGGAGTCCGTTTTGGCTTACCACAAAGCTCATGGAGGAAACTAAAGAAACTAAAATTATGCAAACACTAAGAAAGAAGATTAGTTTTTCGGGCAGCATCGAGCTGTTAACTGGCATGCACATTGGTGGTACCAATACTGCTATGTCCATTGGTGGTGTTGACAAGACAGTTATTCGAAACCCACTCAATGGCAAACCCTACATACCGGGCAGTTCACTGAAGGGGAAGATGCGTTCCTTGCTGGAATTGACGGATGGAAATTTGGGCACACAAAAGATGGGTGTGGTTGTTAATGGTCCTTCGATGGATCCAACGTCCCGTTCCGGTCGATTGTTTGGAACTGCCCTTGAAACAAGAGACAATAGGCAACGCCCCTCACGTCTTCTGGTGCGCGATGCGCAACTGCTTTCTGACGACAGTCTGTTCATTAATACAGATATGCCTTATACGGAAACAAAAACAGAGGTGGTCCTAGATCGGGTGACAGCCAGAGCAATGCCTCGACAGAATGAACGCGTGCCTGCCGGTGCAGAGTTTGCCCTTGATCTTATCCTCAATGTATTTAATGAGGATGCCGCTGATGAATTGGTACTGATTAAGGATGTCTTGGAATGCTTGCAATTGGTTCAAGATGACTATTTGGGTGGGCATGGTTCACGCGGTTACGGCAAAGTGAAATTCAGAGTAAACGCTATTAAATCGCGATCCAATGCCTATTACCAGGGGCAAGAACTCGAAGTTGATATGCAGGTAACTATTCCAGACGCACTTAGGTAATGACACAATCCCCAAATTTCTTTGTGGTTAGACTCCACTTTAAGGCCCCGTTTCATTTGGGCTTAGGTAAAGAGAATGAGTATAGCCGTAGCTTGAAGCATATTCCGTCAGATACGTTGCACAGTGCACTGGTTGCCTGTTCCCAGCAGTTGTTTGGTCAGTCTGGAGCAAGTCCTGAATTTGTTAGCTCCTGGAGATTGAGTTCAGCGTTTCCATTCTTTGGGTTAACAAAAGAGGATACTCGCTGGTATTTTCCGAAGCCCATGATTAAGTTGCCATTGCATTTTGCTGACAATCAGCCTGATGCCCCAGGTAGACATAAATGGGCCAAGCAAATTGCTTGGCTTGAAAAATCTGTTTTTGAGCAAGTTTTGGCTGGGAATCCGATCTTGGTGGAAGAAGGCCATTTTGGTACAAGTGGCTTTCTTGATCTAAGGGGCGAACTAACTGGTAAATCACTATCAAAGTCATATACGCAACAACGTGTTACTGTGCCTGTGCCTGGGGTTGGTGAAGACCCAAAACCCTTTCTTTTTGACCGTGTTTTTTTAGGTATAGGAGCTGGCTTGTTTACCTTGATTACATGCCCAGAGGTTGGTCAGCGCAAGAAGCTGGAGGCTGCGTTCAAGCTACTGGGTGATCATGGAATTGGAGCGGACCGGAATTTGGGAAATGGCAATTTCGAGCCGGAATGGAGCGAAATGACACTAAACCTGCCTGCTCATCCTACACATAAGGTTAGCCTTTCGCTCTTTTGTCCTGAAAAAGGCGAATTGGAGGATAACTTACAAGACAGCAGTTATCTTCTTAGCAAACGAGGTGGTTTTATCAGCAGCATTGACAATGAACAAGGGCTGCGATTACGCAAACGCAGTGTATTTATGTTCCGCGAAGGAAGCATCTTTCCAGATTTTTGTCCTTGCAATGGTAAGCTTCTTGATTTGCGTCCTGTCCAACTTCCAGGACAGGCATCTTTCCCACACCCAGTCTGGCGTGATGGCCGTCCAATCACTTTACCCATCCTTGTCCGACCAACGGAGATGTCATTATGAAACAGAATCACCGGATACGCATTGACTGCCTTACTCCACTGCATATTGGTAGCGGCAAGGAGCCGGCTTCAGGCATAGAATATGTGGTTTTTGATAGAATGAATGTGGCTATTCCAATTTCGGAGAGCAAGGTATTAGAACTTATAGGCCTTGAAAACCTTGCAACTTGGGTGAGTCATGTAGAAAAGGGAACTGATTTAATGCCTTACCTCAAGGCCCGAAAGCCTGATTTAACGCCTTCAGACATCGGGATTTATCAAATTCCATTGGCTGATCCAGGTCTACCAAGGGCACTTTCTTACCGCGCCATGATCCGCGACGGTCTTGGCCGTCCATACTTACCAGGATCTTCATTAAAGGGGAGTTTTAGAACTTCTATTTTCTCAAGCGAATTGTTTAAAGAGGCTAGAAAATCAGGCGGCAGCAAGATTTCTCTTGAAAGAATAAAAACAAACAAGGGTTACCATTCTAAAGAACTTGAAAAGGATGCTTTTGGAGCAAATCCTAATCAAGATGTGTTTCGGCTTGTATCGCTTACTGATGCTGTATTCGATAAAACTGTCATGCACCGGGTGGACATCCATTCCTTAACACATCAGGGATGGATTATAAAAAAGCAGAATACCTCTTTCGCAGAATGTATTCCGGCCCGTGAAAGTGCTGAAACAGTATTGCAAACTGGTTGGTATGAAAATGAGTCAGTCCTCAAGGCAACAAATACTGCTGTCCCAAAATTTGAGCAACTTGGAAGCAAGCTTTCCCCTGCTCGGCTTTTAAGGGAATCTAATGAATCTTGTAAGGTATGGCTCATAAATGAAATAAACTTTTGGAGGCGTGAGGATCGCGATGGTATTCCCGAGGATTATATTGTGGCGTTGGAAAATTTGTTGGAAACCTGTAAATTGAGTATATCGGGAACAGAAGCTGTGGTCCGTTGTGGCTTTGGTTCTGGTTGGAAATCTATTACCGGGGAATGGCAGGATCATTTGCTAACGGGAAACGATTTTCGTGATTTGAGGATTCATGTTCAAAGTAACAAACACTACCCTGCCGACTGGCCTACTCCTAAGACTAGAAAATTAACGGCTGGCGGCCTGCCATTCGGTTTTTTGAAATTAATAATGAGCCAATGATGCAATCATGGAAGTAGTGGTGAACAGTTACGGAAGCCGTGTTCGTTGTGAAGACGGTATGTTCCGAATTACTTCCGGAGATGATTTGCAATTACTAAGCCCATTTAAGGTTACCCGTCTTCTACTCGCCAGCTCCTGTAGTTTGAGTACGGATGCCATTGCGCTTGCGATGGAGCATGGCATAGAACTGGTCTTGATCAAGCGAAATGGACATGCCTATGGTCGCATCTGGGATTTTAGTTATGGTTCGACCGCTGAATTGCGCAGAGCGCAGGCGATGTTTCCATACTTTCCAGAGGCAGGAATTTGGATAAAAGGCATACTTCTGAGTAAAGTAAAGGCACAGATAAGCCTCCTTAAGCATTTTGTTCATCGCCGTCCTGCGCATTCCGTATTAATAATCGAATCAACCAGCCAATTGGAAATGATGGCGCAACGCTTGGCAGATTCCGATCCTAAAAAATTTGTCCGGGAAGCTGATCAGGTGCGTGGCTTTGAAGGTTACTCATCAAAAGTATATTTTAATGCCTTAACAGCATTAGTTCCAGCAGGTTGGTATCTTGGAGTCAGGAGTAGAAGACCCGCAAAAGACAAGTTTAACTGTGCCTTGAATTATCTTTATGGCATTTTGTATGGGCGTCTGGAGGGAATCGTCATCAATCACGGGCTTGATCCTGCCATGGGGTTCCTGCATCGCTTGGAGCACAATCGGCCAAGTCTCGTTCTGGACTTAATTGAACCCTACCGGCCCTGGGCCGACCAGCAGGCAGTAAAGCTCTACCAAGGGAATTTACTTTCTGATGATCATTTTGATTTTGAAGAGGAGGGAGTGCTCCTAAACGAAGCCGGTAGAAAGCTTGTCATTCCGCTTTTCAACGAATACATGAACGAAGTTGTTCAATATCAAGGGATGCGTCGATCTCGGTATAACCAGATGCACGTTGGATGTACTAAATTGACTCAAGTTCTGAAAGAGCTAAATCTGGATAGTCTGTTCTTTCAATGAGTAGATATGATAATAATAGTATTATATGATATATCTAATGACAAGATTCGACTTAAGCTTAGTAAGTATCTTTTAAGAATTGGATTGTATCGAATTCAAAAATCTGTTTTTATCGGTGAGATTCAAGCACCAAAAAGAAAACACCTTGAACAGCATATAACTAGATTGCTTGCAGAGGAAGAGGAAAGTGAGAATAGTATAGTTGTTGTTCCAGTTTCCGAAGGAAACATAAATGCTTTGTGGCGCTTTGGCCGCGAAATGAATATGGACTTATACCTTGACAGAATTCAGACTTTAATTTTGTAGATTAGGGAGTGATTAAGCTGTATCCTATGGGTTTCCAAAAATCTTTTCATAAGATTTTGACACAAATCAATGATAATCAGCTTGTTATCTTTTCGATAGACCCGGCGCGCCAATTCCATTAAAAGAAGGATTGAGACGTCAAATTGCATGTCTTGGTTATGTGGCCACTTCATCCCGGCGCGCCAATTCCATTAAAAGAAGGATTGAGACGTTCGGCGAAATCGCGCGCGACGAACCCGTCGCAATT
>CAZZGS010000077.1:3933-11584 GCA_964653845.1 uncultured Bryobacter sp. | reverse complement strand
CCCAACGCCGACTCGAAGCCTGTCAGGATCGAAAAATCAGGAACGAAACCAATTTTGCCCAAGACCGCCTGGCCTTCGCTGCCTGAGTCAGCGTCCAACAATCACCCTGAAACCCGCCTGGCAACTCCACCGGGCAGCACCTTGCCTCGGAAATAACTCTTCGGGGGGGGGGCGCGGGACAGCGTCACTAGGGACTCAAATCCTCTGACCGCCGCGCAAGTTCTTTGACAATTTACTCGTATTTTTTGAACTGCTTCAGCAAGCCGTCAGTCGTACTACGCCTGTTTTTTTGGACTTGTGTGCCCTCACGCGTATTTCGTCGTCAGCTTGCTGAACCAGTTCCGGCGCTTCAGGCGCAGCTAGCCGAAGAGGCCCAGGATTCTTACCCCTTGGCAGCTCGAATCGCCGCCGTCAGCGCCGGCAGCACTTCAAACAAATCAGCGCACATCCCGTAATCCGCCACCTCAAAGATCGGCGCGTTCTCATCCTTGTTGATCGCGACGACAGTCTTCGCACCCTTCATACCCACCAGATGCTGGATCGCCCCAGACAAGCCCACCGCCACATACAGCTTCGGTGCCACCGTCTGCCCGCTACTCCCCACCTGGCGCTCCATCGGCAGCCAACCGTTGTCGCAAATCGGCCGGGACGCCGCAATTTCCGCGCCAAGCGCTGCCGCCAGATCCTCAATCAACGAGAGATTCTCTTTCTCCTTGATGCCACGGCCAACGCTAACGATAATCGGAGCCGCACTAAGATCCACGGCCCGGGCAGCCTCACGAAACTTCTCTTCCGGCTTCTGTCTAGGTGCATTCCCAACAACAGGCATCGCCTCAACAACAACATTCCCGGCCTCACCAGCCCGGTAAGCCCCAGCCTGCAGCGATAAAAACACGGGCTCACCCAGCGGGCGAATCTCGGCATTCATCTTGCCCTGAAACAACTGCCGCGTCACAAACAAAACCCCACCATCCACCCGCAACCGTATCACATCCGAGATCAAGGAGCGGTCAAAACGCGTCGCCAGCTTCGGCGCAAAATCCCTCACCTGATAAGTATGCGGAAACAAAACCACCTGAAATTGTTTGGCCCGAATCAGCTCAGCCAGCCCATCGGTGAAGCGATCCGCCGTATAACTCCCACCAGGCTCCACACTATGCACGCTCAAGCCAAGCTTGCTACCAAGATCCACCGCCGCCGCCAGCGTCTCCGCCGAAAGCTTATGCCCCGCCTCAAGTACAGCCAAAATTCCGCTCACAGTACATGCACCTCGTTCTTGAGCTTCTCAACCAACTCGGCCACCGTCTTCAACATCTGCGTCTGCTTCGATTTCTGCGGCAGCGTCACACCCACCAACTCATAAGAAGCCACTCGCTCCGCACCCAGCTCCCCTGGAGTCATTGACTTCACTTCCTTCGTCTTAGCTTTCTTGATTCCCATAAGCGTCGCATAGCGCAGCTTCTTGATTCCCGATTGAATCGTCAGCACCGCCGGCAGCGGCATCCCCACATGTTGAAACCATCCATCCTCAAGCTCACGCTTCACACGCAGCATCCCACCATCCACATCCACCTGCATGATGATCGTCGCATGTGGCAGCCCTAGCAACTCCGCCATCACAACACCAGCTTGGCCCGCTCCCACATCGTCCGATTGCAAGCCGGTCAGCACCAGATCCGGCGCTTCCGTCTTTACCGCAGCCGCCAGCAACTTCGCCGTAGCCAGCGTATCCCAATCGACGATATCGTCTACTGCAACATGGATTGCCCGGTCAGCACCCTTGGCCAGCGCCTCACGAATCGTCGCACTCGTGCGGTCCGGCCCCGCACAAAGCGCCACCACCTCGCCGCCATGCGTTTCCTTTAGCTGCAATGCCTCTTCAAGCGCATAAGCATCCGGCTCATTGATTTCGTAATCGAGGTTTGACTCGTCGATCCACTTACCCGAGGAAGCGGCGGTCAAAAAAGAATCGCGAGCAGGAACCTGCTTGATCGCGACAAGAATCTTCATACTACTCAGCGTAGCGCTTGAAGATCAGGCACGCGTTGGTGCCGCCAAATCCGAAGGAATTCGATAGCACTATATCGAGCTTCATCCGCCGCGGTGCATTCGGGATGTAGTCGAGATCGCAACCTTCATCCGGGTGCTCAAGATTCATTGTTCCTGGCGCAATCTGATCGCGAATGGCCAGAACGGAAATCCCCGCCTCAAGCGCGCCTGCCCCACCCAAAAGGTGGCCTGTCTGCGCCTTGGTCGAAGACACCGGAATCTGGTAAGCCCGATCACCCATCGCAGCCTTAAAGGCCCGCGTTTCGATCACGTCACCGGCAGAGGTCGAAGTCGCATGGGCATTGATGTAATCAATCGATTCAGGGCCAATACCGGCATCCTTCATCGCATTCAACATCACCCGCCGCGCACCATCGCCATCTTCACTCGGCGAAGCCATGTGGAACGCATCGCCCGACATACCGTAGCCAATCACTTCGGCCAGAATATTCGCACCACGCGCCTTGGCAAACTCAAGTTCTTCCAGAATCAAGATCCCTGAGCCTTCTCCTACGACAAAACCGTCACGGTCCTTGTCCCAGGGTCGCGAAGCATGTTCCGGGTCATCGTTGCGATTAGACAACGCACGCATCGCCGAGAAGCCAGCCACGCTCAGTGGCGTACAAGCCGCCTCAGCGCCGCCCGCAATCATCGCATCGGCATAGCCATGCTGAATCAGGCGATAGGAATCACCGACGCCATGTGCACCCGAAGTACAAGCCGTGGCAACAGCCGAATTCGGCCCCTTCGCGCCAGTACGAATCGAAACCTGGCCGGCAGCGAGATTCACAATCGAAGCAGGGATAAAGAAGGGAGACACTTTACTCGGCCCACCGGCCAGCAACTTTTCGTGCTCGCGCTCGATTACTTCGAAGCCGCCGATCCCGCTCCCGATGTACACACCGATCCTGTCGGCATTATCGGAGGTGATCTTGAGGCCGCTCATTGCCAACGCATTGTCCGTTGCGGCAATCGCGAAATGCATAAAGCGCCCCATCTTCTTGACTTCTTTTTTTTCGATGAAGGTTGCAGGGTCGAAATTCTTCACTTCGCCGGCAATCTTCGAAGGGTGATTGACAGGGTCGAAGAGAGTAATACGGGCGATCCCGTTCTTACCTTCCAAGAGGGCCTTCCAAACCGCTTCGGTTTCGTTGCCAACGGAGCAGATCAACCCAATACCAGTAACTACAACACGTCGTGGCAAGGGGAAGGCCTCTTTTACTTTTTCTTTTTGGTGTCGATGTAGTCGATGGCGGCCTTAACCGTCGTGAGCTTTTCAGCGTCTTCATCAGGCACATCAATGCCAAAGGCTTCTTCAAATGCCATGACTAATTCAACGATATCGAGCGAGTCCGCGCCCAGGTCGTCAACGAAGCTTGCTGTGTCGTCTACCTGAGCCTCGTCTACACCGAGCTGCTCGACAATGATTTGTTTAACTTTTTCTCGTACGTCCATTGGATTCGATTCCGATTCTAGCAGAGCTATGCTGGAGGAATGAAAGCATTTCGAGCGATTCTTGTAATGGCTATTTCCGCCGTACTCCTTCCCGCTGCCCCCGCACGCACCGAAAAGAAGGGCTGGATTCAGGTTCAACTGGCCGGAACCCCGCGTGAAATGGGCCGCCAACACGGTCGAATTCTCTCCGCAGAAATCGCCGACGGCCTCAAAGCGATCCAGACCATCATCGTCCACGACACCAAAAGAGATTGGGCCTTTTACCGCGCCGCCGGCAAAGATATTCTCTGGCCCAAGGTGGAAACCCAGTACCGCGAAGAACTCGAAGGCATCGCCGAAGGCCTGAAAGAGAAGGGTTCCAAGCTCGACCTTTGGGATGTCGTCGCCCTCAACGGCTGGATGGAACTCGCCTGGTATTACGTCCCGAGTTATAACAAGAAGCACGGCGTTCCCAACCCGCCAGCCGCCGTCGCCCCCGAGCACTGCTCTGCTTTCATCGCCACCGGCAAGTACACCAGGAACGGCAAAATCGTCATCGCCCACAACGCCTGGGTCGACTACGCCATCGGCGAACGCTGGAATATCATCTTCGACATCCAGCCCAAAGACGGCATGCACATGATCATGGACGGCTACCCCGGCCTCATCCATTCCGGCGACGACTTCGGCATCAACACCTCCGGCATCGTCATCAGTGAAACCACCATCTCGGGATTCCAGGGCTTTGACGAGAATGGCATCCCCGAATTCGTCCGCGCCCGCAAGGCCCTCCAATACGGCAAGTCAATCGACGAAGTCACGGCCATCTTCAAAGACGGCAACAACGGCGGCTACGCCAACACCTGGTTGATCGGCGACAACAAGACCAACGAAATCGCCCGTCTTGAGCTCGGCCTCAAAAACGTAACGCTCGAGCGAACCCGCGACGGCTACTACGCCGGCTCCAACTTCCCGATCAACCCGAATCTCCTGGCCGAAGAAACGAAGGATTTCGACATCAAGGACCTCTCGAATTCTGCGATGGCCCGCAAGGTCCGTTGGGAAGCGATTCTTGAGGAGAACAAAGGCTCGATCGACATCAAGCTAGCCCAGCGTTTCATGGCCGACGGCAAAGACACTTACGACAAGAAAGACGCTCCGAGCGAGCGCAGCCTCTGCGGCCGCATCGATCTCTCCTCGCGCGGCAGCGCCGGCTGGCAGCCCCCCTTCGGCCCGGCAGGAGCAGTTCAGAACAAAGCCGCCGACTCCAGCATGATCGACCGAATGGCCCTCTCAGCCGCCTACGGCCCCCAATGCGGCCCAGACTTCAAAGCCGCCGATTTCCTCAAGGCTCACCCCGAATTCAACTATCAGAAAGACGTACTAAAAGATATGCCAAGCCAGTCCTGGGTTGAATTCAAGTCGATCCGATAATTATTTTTAAGACCCAGTAACGAAGCCGCCCGAAACATCGACTTCCTTACATATCCCCGTTACGAAGGCGGATGCCTTGAAACTCCACCCCGGGTTCCTTGACATCCGCCGACTCATTTAAATCCTGTGCCGGTCAAGTACGCCAGCTTTAGGCGGCCTGACGGAAATCTAGCGAGCATAGCTTGGCATCGTCGGGACTCATCACCTTCTTCCCTCAGCCCGAAAGCTCATTTAAGAGAGCGGCATAGAAACCAAAATTCTCCTTGCCTTGCGTCTTCAGTCACTTTGCCCCTAGTTCCAGATCCAACTTCTCTGATGCATTTGTTCGACAGAATAAATCCTGATTCAGCCCGGATGCTGGCCACCGCTCGTCTACCAGCTCTAGGGCAGCGCCAGCAAATACTGCGTAATCGTTTCTTCATCGGTCGCTTTGAACTTATAAGAAGGCATCGTCGAATCCGAATCATACTTCTGCGGATTCTTGAAGTGATCCTTGATCCAATCCGCCTTATGGCGCTTGGACAAACCATTGAGCGGCGGCCCATTATTCATCCCCGCGCCATTCACCTGATGGCAAACCCCGCAATGATTCTTCTGATACACCAGCGCGCCCTGCCACGCAAACGCAGGCACCTCGCTCATCTTCACCGCATTCTGCGGCGTCAACTTAATCAGAAAAGAAGCCAGCGCATTCATCTCATTCGGCTTCAGCGACATCGTCGACATCGGTGAACCCGGCTTCTTAAAATGCGCCACCATCCAGGGCACATCACGCGATACCCCACCTGTACCCATGTTCGGCCCCGCTTTGCCTTCATCGGCCAAGCCCAGAGTATGGCAATTCCCACATTTCTCTTTCTCAAAATACCCAACACCGGCCATCTCGATCGGCGTCAGATCCACCCACTCCATCGGGCCCATTGCCTCAGCCAGCGCCGCTTCCTTCGGAGTCTCAACAATCGCTGCAGCCGTCAGGCCACCCCAGCCAACAGCGCACAGCAACACAACCGCCAACGCCGTACTTCGCTTCGTAACCTTAAGCATCGGCGCGCGATCCAGAAACGGCACCGCCATCAACCCGACAACCGCCAGCCCCGGCAACACCACCGTCGCAAACAGTTCCAGCGGCCCCTCGCAATACTTCAGCAACTGAAACAGAAACTGGAAATACCACTCCGGCCTCGGAATAAATGACGTATCTGTTGGGTCGGCAATCCTCCCCAGCGGCGCCTTCGCCACAATCGACAGCGTAAACAAAGTCGCAAACACAACAAAGATCGCAAACGTATCCTTGAACACCTGCTTCGGATAAAACTTCTGCTTCGGCAACAACTCATCACCAGGCACCGGTGCCACCCCATGCCGTCTCACCAGGTAAACGTGAAACAGAATCAGCAGAGCGGTAACCGCCGGCAAGATCAAAACATGGGCCGCATAAAACCGCGCAAAAGTAATCACGCCCACTCCATCCTCTGCCCCCATCAGCCGCAACACATAAGGCCCCATCACAGGCACGCCAGCCGCAATCTGCGTGGTAACAACAGTGCCCCAATAAGCCCGGTTATCCCATGGCAACAAATACCCTGTCAACGCAAACGCAAGCGTAAACAGCAGCAACACTACACCAGCCAGCCAGGTCGCCTCTCGCGGCTTCTTGTAAGCCCCCCATACGAAAACCTGAATCATGTGCAAAACAACCACGATCACCATCGCAGAAGAACCCCAGTGATGCAACCCGCGAATCAGCGCACCGCCACTCAGCTCCGTCATGATGTAACGCAAGCTGCTATGCGCCTCCCCCGGCGTCGGCCCATAATTCAATCCCAGCATGATCCCCGTAAACGCCTGCACCAGAAACAGGAACATCGCCACAGACCCAAACACCTGATGCCACCCAGAGCTCGCCGGAATCTCTTCATTCATGAAGTGTTCAACGGTCGAGATCAACCCCGTCCGGTCTTCAATCCAGTCAATCAGAGCCCGCATACTCAAACCTTCTTCTTCCAATCCAACGGCTTCGCACTTTCAATCGTGCCGATCAACAACCGCGTCCCCCGCACCTTCACTGGATAGCGATCCAGCTCCCGCGGAGCTGGCCCATTCAGAACCTTCCCTTCAATCGAAAAATTCGTCGAGTGGCAAGGGCAAACAAACTCGTTTTTGCTCTCCTCGTAGCGATACGCACAACCTAAGTGCGTGCACTGCGGGGTGTAAGCAACCACTTCCGTGTCAGACAGCTTCACCACCCACGCCGTCGACTTCTCGGTCATCAACTTCCAGCCATCCTTGCGAATCCGCTGAAACGAAACTTCTTCCGGCACCCGAGGCTTCATCGCCCCCAAATCAGCCGCATCCACAAAGCCTCCCGGCGAAACAGAATTCGGCCCCCGTAATAAATAGGTCAGTGCCGGAATCCCCAACCCACCCGCAATCAACAACCCCAAAAACTGTGTCGCACGCTCAAAAAAGCTGCGCCGCGCCATCTCATTAGAAGCAACCATAGTGCCTTGATTATATTAGAGACCCTCAATCTTTCCACCAAAAGAAGAGTTCCCGTTTTGTAAATCTTTAATGAAGCGAACTCCCTTAGCCAAACAAGCAACAAAACGGTTCAAAATTTCCGAAACGCCAGCACCGCGTTTAATCCCCCAAACGCAAACGAATTCGACAGTGCCGCCCTTACAGCAACCCGCCGCGCCACATTCGCAATCACATCGAGCCCACACTCCGGATC
>CAZZGS010000077.1:0-3923 GCA_964653845.1 uncultured Bryobacter sp. | reverse complement strand
GCTGCAGCGCAAGCACCGTAGCCACAGCCTCCAAGGCCCCAGCCGCCCCGAGCGCATGCCCATGCATCGACTTGGTCGACGACACCGGCACCCTCTCCCCCAGCACCATCCTCACCGCCGCACACTCAGCCGGATCATTCGCCTGCGTCCCGGTCCCATGTGCATTCACATACCCAATCTCAGAGGCATCGATCCCCCCATCGCGCAAAGCCATCCGCATCGCAGCCGCAGCCCCCTCCGGCTTCGGCTGCGTGATGTGATGCGCATCGGCCGACATCCCAAACCCGGCTAGCTCGGCCAGCACAACAGCCCCCCGGGCCCGAGCATGTTCTTCACTCTCGATCACCAGCATCCCCGCCCCCTCACCAAGGCTCATCCCCTTGCGTCCCAGCGAAAATGGCCGGCAAACATCAGGTGAAACGACGCGCATCGCCTCCCACGCCTTCAGCAACCCAAATACAAACGGAGCCTCGCTCCCCCCGGTGAGCGCCACATCCACCACCCCATTACGAACCATCCAAAGCGCCTGCCCCATCGCGTGATTGGCCGACGAGCAAGCGGTAGAAGTAGTAAACACCGGCCCCGTCACGCCATGTTCCATCGCGATCAAACTAGCCGCCGCATTTGCCATCGCTTTAGGAATTGTTAGAGGATGCACCCGCGACTTCTTCTCGCGATAAACATCCCAATACGCGGCATCCTCCATATGTTTGCCACCCGAA
The DNA here is from genome assembly GCA_964653845.1 of uncultured Bryobacter sp. Classification (GTDB taxonomy): domain Bacteria; phylum Acidobacteriota; class Terriglobia; order Bryobacterales; family Bryobacteraceae; genus Bryobacter. The sequence goes on along the minus strand of CAZZGS010000077.1, from coordinate 3,201 downwards.
CAACACCCGGTAACAATAGCCGCCCCCTCCGGCAACTTAAGGCCAGCCTGCCCCACCGCCTCCCGAGCCGCCAGCAAAGCAAACTGGGCATTCCGGTCCGCCATCTGCAAATGTTCTTTCCCCAGCCATTCTTCGGCAACAAAGCTGCCGTACTCAGCCCCGGTAGTGATCTTCATCTCTGAGGTATCAAGCGTCTTCAAAGCCCCAATCGCCGCCACACCACTCTCCAGCCCAGACCAAAACAAAGGCACCCCAACACCATAGGCCGTCACAGCCCCTAACCCAGTCACCACAACTTTACGCATCTCCCCACTCTACAATCATGAAATGGATCCCCGTCCCTACCAACCCGCCGACCTCCCCGCCTGCCAGGCAATCCTGCCCACTCTAGAAGTCCCAACCCACTTCCACGTCTTCGAGCACAATGGCCGGATTCTAGCCTTCGGAGGCTACGAAATCACCTCTCCAGCAACGGCACAGATCAAGCAGTACATGGTCCACCAAGACTGGCGCCGCCAGGGCCTCGGCCGCTACCTGATCCTCTATCTTCTGAAGCAAATCTCGGCCCAAGGCCATATCGCCCAAGTCCACGCCCAAGCCACTACAGACGCCACAACCTTCTTTGAGCGGCAAGGCTTCCACCCCGCCGGCAACAACTACTACACCAAAAAGCTAACAGTCTGCGCCTAATTGCTCAAGAACCGCCGAATCCTGCTCCTCAGCTTCGCGCCGCTCCCTACTTCGCACTCCCAGATCACCATCACCCGCCATCCCAATTGCTTCAACGCAAGCACATTCGCCCGGTCCCGCTCGCGGTTCTTCTCCAGCTTCGGCCCCCAATACTCATTTCGACTTTCAGGAATCCGTCCCTCCCGGCAGTCCTCATGCAAATGCCAAAAACATCCACGAACTTCAATAACGCATCTTCTACCCGTAAAAACCAAATCCGGCTTCCCTGGCAACGTCTTCACATGCAACCGGTAGCGGTACCCCATCCCATGCACGAGCCGCCGAACCAACATCTCCGGCCGGGTATCCTCTGATCGAATACGCCGCATATTTTCCGACCGCTTCGCAACACTTAACCCATCCACTACAAATGCCCAGCATCCCTCAACAATTGGATGTCCTCATCGAGCTCCGGCTTAAACGAAATGAACTCATCTCTCGAACATTCCGGTAACTGCAACCGCTTTACCAAAGCCCGGTCCTTCTCGCCCCAAAGCAGCGCAATCCCCTCCTCGATTAATTGATCGCGAGCACCACCGTTCTTGCGCAAACGCTTGAGGCTATCCTTCTGCTGGCCCAATGCCTCTACAATCGACCTCGTAATCGGCGTACCCTGCACAAGACGAAACAGAGCCGCCAATCGCTTGGTTCCCCTACCGGCCGATACAATCCCCTGAAGCGTCGCCTCGTCAATGGTCTCCCAAAAATTCTTCGGATAGGGATTGTTGCGAAGGAGCCATCGCACTCGAGATAACCCAACACGAGATATGCTGCTCTTCTGATCCCGGTTCTTTCCGGGGTTCAGACAATCTTCGCGGATCACCAGTAAGCCCACACTGCAAACTGCCCGCTGCTCATCGCTAGAAATCAAAACGCACGGGTGCCCCATTGCTTCAGGAGGAATCGTCCAATTCGTAGCAACCGTATTCTTAACGTCGACTTCAACACCATCAATGTTGAGATCAAGAACATAACCCCGGCTCACATCCAACAAATGCCGGAACCGGATCTCAATCTTGGTCCCAAGATAGGTCTTCTCTGTCTTCTCGATCTCATGAATGCGAAATCGCCCCGTGTGAGGTGCATCGATTACGCTGTCTATCGAGTCGCGCAGAAGCTGCGTGAACAATTTCTTGAAAGTCTCCATCCCCTTACAGCGATTGAGGATTGCACCCTCTAGCCAATCTAGTATTGCTGCATCTTCTTGAGGAGCACCCCCGGTTTCGCAAGGCGTCATGATCGCACCAAGCCAGTTCGGAGCATCGTAAGACAATTGTATGCGGCGGTTCTGATTTCCTCAGACTAACATCGTCTGAAAACAATAGAACTAACCTGCGATTCGCACCATTCGAGAAACAGACAGACAACTCCTCAAGCTGCCAGCAATCGCCCTCGCAAACGGTGGAGGAAACGCATTTCCCACTTGGCGATACGAAGCAGTCTTTCCACCGCTAAATATCCAATTATCTGGAAAGCCTTGAATCCGGGCCACCATTCGGACTGTCAATCGTGGCATTCCAGCAAAGTCAGGCCCTGGTGCCTCATTAGCCAACCCACGGCCATCGACATTCAATGTTGCCCAAGCTCGCCGCGCCCTGGTAGGTCCCAGATCCGGCCCTCCATGCTTAAGGGAACCACCAACTACTGTTGGAGCAATTTCACCAGCCTGATGCTTCCATTCTTCAGCACCGGCCCACCCGTTGGCCCCCATCAAATCCACTAGGGTTTCGCCCACAGTTTTGGGCTTTTTCACGGCAGCTTCAGGCCAGACAAATCCTTCAGAATATTCCTTACGTACGGCAACAAAAACTACGCGGGGCCGCAACTGCGGAACGCCAAAATCAGAGGCGTTCATCAGCTTCCAGCCAGGCACATATCCCAACTTTTGAAGCTGCTTCTCAACAAACTGACGGTAATCCAAAAATACTGCGTCCAGGATTCCTCGCACATTTTCAATCATCACCGCTCGCGGCTTGACTTCATCAACGAGCCGAATCAATGCAGGAAACAAGTTACGTTCATCAAGATCGCCAAGCTGCTTTCCCGCAACTGAAAATGGAGGACATGGCAGCCCGCCGGAGAGGATATCGACCCCACGAAAAGGACGTCCGTCAAACAGCTTCAAATCAGTCTCAATGACCTTCCAGTCCGGACGATTCAACCGTAAAGTCGCACATGCATGCTTATCGATTTCGACCAGCGCTTGATGATGAATTCCTGCCTGCTCATAACCAATCGCTTGTCCGCCTCCGCCTGCACAGAGTTCGAGCGTTGATAATCCAGTCATTTTCGGCACGTGATTCAATTCTAAAGGACTCGATCCGCGAGTTTCCCAGAATTCTTCGCTCAGCCCAGGAAGCTTAGTCTGATTTAGTCTCGATATTCGCATTTTATTCGCCTATGCCCCTTAATCTTATCGGACACCAGTAGAATAGATCGACAGAATCTTTCTTCCGCCTGAAGCAATAATCC
>CAZZGS010000076.1:0-11717 GCA_964653845.1 uncultured Bryobacter sp. | reverse complement strand
CCCCTACGCAGTCATGGAAGACTACGAGCACCTCCGCATCTCAATGCGCCGTCGCCGCTTAGCTAAAGATGAAAAGCTCAAGCGCATGATCGAACTCGAAATGGCCGGCTACATGGGCCGCCTCGGGCACTACATCGCCGATGCCGCCATGCCGCTCCATGTCTCGATCCACCACGATGGCTGGGTCGGCCCAAACCCCAAAGAATATACCAGAGACCCAAGAGTCCACGGCCGCTTCGAAACCCAGTTCGTCGACCTCATCGAACTCAAAGAATCCGATTTCAAACCCCTCGTCAAAGAAGCGAAAAAAATCGAAGACCCCTGGCAAGCCATTCTTGATCACATCGCCATGAGCTTCTCGTACGTCGAAGAAGTCTACGAGCTAGACAAGCTCGGTGCCTACACCCAAAAAGATCACGAGCAAGCCCGCAAGCTCGTCTACAAGCTCATGGCCCAATCAAGCGAACTCCTCCGCGATCTCACCCACACCGCCTGGCTCGAATCCGAACAAATGCCGCAGATGCCTCGCGGGAGCTTCGACCCCAAGCGCAATCCCATCAATCCCGAGAACCCAAACTACAATCCAGCTACAGGTACTGCACCGCCAACAATCAAATAGCGCTCGTACCCTGCTACGATACAAGCCTAAACACTAGTGCCGTACGCAGAAATAGAGCTCGCACTCAACCCGCTAGGCCAAAGCCTCTATCAGGTCGAGCTTCGCATCTCAGACCCCACCACAGACCTCCTCCGGCCTCCAGCCCAGGGTCAAGCTATTCTCAACCCTGAAACCTTCGCCGACCTGGAATCAAAACCCCTCGAATATGGCAAGCTCCTGGCCACGCAAGTTTTTTCCGGCCCCGACATCCAAAGAGACTGGACCGAAGCCCTTACCGCCTTCCGCGCAAAAGACCTCGAGATCCGTCTCCGTCTCCGGCTCGCCTCTGGCGACATCACCCTGCAGACCTTCCGCTGGGAACTCCTAACCGCCCTCGACGGCGACACTCCCCTCTCCACCTCCAAAGAAATCCACTTCTCCCGCTTCCTCTCCAGCCGCGACTGGCGTAACGCCAAGCTCCGTCCCCGCCAGAACCTTAAAGCCACTATCGCCATCGCCGCTCCAACAAACCTCAAAGAAAGCCTGAATCTCGCCCCAATCGACATCGCCAAAGAGTCCGTGCCAATTCTCGCCGCCCTCAAAGGCATCGAAACCACTCTTCTCCCGCACCCGCTCACTCTAAAGTCCCTCACCGAAGCTCTCCAAACCTCACCCGACATCCTCTATCTCGTCTGCCATGGTATGGCCGGTATGGCCGATGACATCAATCCCTTGCTCATCCTCGCAAACGATCAGGGCCTCGCCGCCATCACTGCCGCTAAAGAATTAACAGCCGAGATCGCCCGTCTCGATCCGCCTCCCCGCCTCGTAGTCCTGGCCTCCTGCCAGAGTGCCGCCCCATCGGAAACCACTCTTGCCACCCTCCTTGCCGCAGCAGGCATCCCCGCCGTAGTCGCCATGCAGGGCAACATCTCCATGGCCTCGATCCAGGAAGCTATGCCACGCTTCTTTGGAGAACTCCTCAAAGACGGCCAAATTGATCGCGCCCTCTCCACGGCCCGCTTCGAAGTCCGAGACCGGCACGACGCCTGGATGCCTGTCCTCCTCCTGCGTCTCAAGTCCGGCCGCATCTGGTACGATCCCGGCTTCAGCGCCCCCAACTCCACTGCCGACTTCTGGGGCGACCTCTGCCTCCAGATCCACGCAGGCAACGCCCTTCCCATCATCGGCCCAGACCTCGTCGTCGGCGCATCCAGCGAAATCGCCCTGAAACTAGCCACCGAAGAAGGCTTCCCTCTCTCTCCTGCAGACCGCAACGATCTTGCAAAAGTAGCCCAATACCTCGCCATCACCAAAGGCATCGACTACACCCGCAAAACCATCCAGCAAGCCATCCTCAATCAGAAGTCTGCCAACTTCGATCCAATCGCGAAACTCCCGCTCTCCGCCTTCATCAACGCAACCGCGCACGGCAAAATCCTCACCACTCTTAAGGCCAACGACAAACAACCCTTGGCCATCCTCAGCAAATGGCGCCGCACTCCAACGAACCCCAGCCCTGTAGCCCCGCAAATCGAAGCCAGCGAATTCTCAGTCGATCGTCCCCTCGTCTACAGCATCTTCGGCGATTGCCAGGTGCCTGACCACTGGGTCCTCACAGAAGACGACTTCTTCGACTTCACAGTATCCGCCTCCCAATACAAACTCATCCCCCCGCACGTGAGTAGCCTCTTCTGCACCCGCTCGCTCCTCTTCCTCGGCTTCTCCCTCGACTCCTGGATCTTCCGCGCACTCTTCCGCATGATCATGATGCAGGAGGGCATCAGCCTCCAGCAAGGCAAGACTCACATCGGCGTCCAGCTCGACCCTGAAGATGCCCGCTTCACCGATCCCGAGCGCGCCCGCAAATATCTCATCAACTACTTCGCCTCTACCCGGCGCGGCTCTCGTGGCGAACCCCAGATCGACGTCTACTGGGGCTCCTCCGTAGACTTCTTGAACCAACTCACCGACGAACTAGCCAAGCGTCCCAACCAGACCCCCTCTCAAGCAGAGTCCGAATATGCCGATCGCTAGCCCATACCAGGGCCCAAGGCCCTTTGAAACCGGCGAGCGCATCTACGGTCGCGCCAAAGAAATCGAAGCCCTTTACAGCCTCCTTATCTCTGGCCGCATCGTTGTCCTTCACTCCCCATCCGGTGCCGGCAAAAGCTCGTTAGTCCAGGCTGGCTTGATTCCCAAGCTCAAAACCCTCTTCGACATCTGGGGCCCCACACGTGTCAAAGAAGCCTCTCCCGATACGGCAATCAATCGCTTCACCTACAGCACCATCCGCAGTCTTGAAGAAAACCCCTCAGCCACAACCCTCGCTGATTACGCACAACAGCGCCGCACCACCACCAAGCCCGTCCTGATCGTCTTCGATCAATTCGAAGAAGTGCTCACCACAGACCCTCTCAACTTTGACGCCCTCAATGACTTCTTTAGCCAACTCGGCGATCTTCTCCACGACCCCTCCATCTGGGCGCTATTCCTAATCCGCGAAGAGTTCCTCGGTGCTCTCGATCCATACCGCAACTTCATCCCCACCCAGCTCAACAACCGCTTCCGCATTGATCACCTCTCACTCGAAGCAGCCAAAGAAGCCATCGCCAAGCCCGCTGCAAGGGCTGGCCGCACATTCACAGAACCCGCCCTCGACGATCTCATCGATGATCTCGCCACCATCCAGGTCCAGCAACCCGATGGCACCAGCGAACTCATCACTGGCTTCACTGTTGAGACAGCGCATCTTCAGGTCGTCTGCAGCGCTCTCTGGCTTCAACTCCCTGAAGATCAACTCACCATCGACGTGGACGATATCCAGGCCGCTGGCGATGTCTCTACCGCAATGGCTGATTATTATGCCGCCCGCGTAAGAGAGATTGCCGATGGTGATCAAAACCTCGAAGCCGATATCCGCGAGTGGATCGAAGAGTGTCTCATAACTTCTGGCGGTCTCCGTGGCCAGGTCCTCCTTGCCCCGGAAGAAACAGAAGGTCTCCCAAACTACCTCCTCGACGGCCTGGTTGATGCCCTCCTTCTACGCCGCGAGCACCGCGCCAACTCCATCTGGTTCGAGTTATCCCACGACCGTCTCATCCATTCCGTTACCATCAGCAACGACGCATTCGATGCAGCGCTCAAACCCTTTGAGCGCGCGGTCCGCGTCTGGCTCCGCAACGATCAGAATTTCAGCTATCTCCTCACAGGCGATGACCTCTCAAGGGCAACCACCGGCATTGACCCCGGCAAGCTGGACGAACCTTCAACAGCCTTCTTCAACGCAAGCATCAACCTCGATCTCGAAAACAAACAACGCCTGGCCGGCCAATTGCGTCTCGAGCGTTATGCCTCGTCCCTCACCATCGCTGCCGGCACAGTCTCTGCAATCGCCCTCTGGGCCGTCTACTTCGTCCTCTCAGGCCAAGCCGGCGACATTGGATTTCTCATCGGCCTCGTCCTTGCTGCGATACTCGGCGCTACCCTCGCCTGGGCCGGTCGCAGCTTCTACCGCCGCCAGCATGAGACCAATCGCATCCTGCAACTCCTCACTCGTGCCCACCGCGATGACCCATCTCTCCAGCCCGGCGAATACACCATCAACCCTCCGGTCAAAGGCGAATCCGGCCTGATCGATCTCTGGGACACTACCACTCTCGCCTTTGTCCCCTACTGGATCCTCCTCACCGTCGCCGGTGCTGACAGCCGCTTCACAGCCAGAGAACTCCGCGCCCTCAAAAACACAAGCGATATAGATGCCTTCATCGACGACGGTCGTCCCGTAGCCATTGGCCTCCTCGACGCCGCCCAAATCCTCAATACAAAAATGAACCCGGTCGAAGCCACCACTTTTCGCGCCACGATGAACAAGCTCGCTCGCTCCATCGACCGCGACAAAGATGAAGTCTGCGATTCTCTCAACTTCGTCAAAGTCGCCCTCGAAGGCGGCGACATCTCAAACCTCCGCCCCAGCATCACCCGCTTCTACAACGCTTCCGGCCTCTTCTCCTGGCCCCAGTTCTTCCTCGCTTTTTTCCTCGTCGCTGTGGGCACCCTCATCCTGAATTATCCCTATGCCAAAATCCACAAACACCTCCACTGGACTTTGAATCTTGGCCTTGCATTCGCCTACGGCTGCTGCATCATGATTGCCATCTATTTCGCCCTTACCGAAACCAAGCTGCGCAACCGGATTGCCATCTGCACTCTTGCCCTGGGCGCAACTACTGCGTTCTATTTCAACTCGCCATCTATCCCAGAACTCATCCTCTTCGCCATCCCCTCAATCTTGATCTTCACCCTTGCCAGTGACGATGTATTCTGCGAACGATGCAACCTCTGGGTAGATTCCAGCGACGAATTCCTGACCCTCAAAACCCCACCCGAAGCAACACTTGCCAAGCTCCGCGAAAGCCTCGAGGCAGGCAACCTCACGCCTCTCAAATCCTTCATTGTCCCCAACGAATATCCAGGCACTTCGAAAGACTACTTAACCATCGACATCAAGTTTTGCCCCAAGTGTCAGGACTTCCACACCCTAAACCTCAACCAGTCCATTGATGGCTCCTCCACCATATTGATCGAAGATCTCCTCATCGACTCAAAGCAACTCTTCTGGCTTAAATCCCTGCAGCCTACCTCCAATACTTAGCCAGCATCTCCCAACGCTCCAACATCCAGTGCCATCCCGTATGCGCTACCAGCGTGGACAAAACAATCACGCCCACGCGTTCCAACTTCACCACCTGAAACACTCCCCACAACACACCCACCACCAACAACTGCCCCAACTCCACCCCCACATTAAACGCCACCAGCGAACTCATCAAATGCGATCCCGCAAACTGCAAGCTCTCCCGCAGTGCAAACGAAAACCCAAACCCGTGCACCAACCCGAACAGCGCCGCCACCACCCACCGCCCGCCCTTCTCCAAAACATTCTCCAGCGCCATCCACACTATCGAACCTGCAATCAATAACTCCACCAGGGCAGGGAACCAAAGCGCATCCGGCCCAAATCCCATGGCCGCTCCAATCAACGTCAACGAATGCCCAACTGTGAACGCACTAACCACCCAAACCAACCGCCCCAATTGCCGTACCGGGATCACCAGACACAACAGAAACAACAAGTGGTCCATCCCCTCCAGAATGTGCCAAAAGCCCAGAACGACAAAGCGACGCGATGCTCCCCACCAGCTTGGGTCCAACTCCACCCACCCCGCATCCCCATGCAACTCAAACGCCCTCTCCCCAAAGCGCAACACTGTCAAAACTTGCAGCCCCAATCCCTGCATCCCGGGCCGCACCGCAAACCGGGAAGACACGTCCCTCACCGGAATCTCCATCAAAACATCCAGCCACAACTGATCCCACACCACCCGGGCCTCACTCCCAAACGCAGTCTTCGCCCCATGTCCAAACGCTTCAAACGTGCGGTCCGATTGCAACGCCAGCCTCGTCCCCACAACCTGCGGCCGCCCCAACTCTCTATCCTCTTCACGCAGCAAGATCGCGTTCGACACCCATGTCGTCGCTACCTCCGCCAATCGAGGCTCCAGCTTTTCGACCTCGAGATACCCGCCAGCCACCTCAGGAAACACAACATCCCGCATTGCCTTCAAGGGAACCCTTGCTGCAACAGTCATCTTTCCTGCGTCCGCTCGCAACCACATCTCCACCTTCACGTCACGAGGGATCTCGTGCGCCAAAGCACACCCAACCACGGTCGAAAGTAAAAACGATATCCTGACAATCACAAGTGCTATCTATCGTAATCCCACTCTTCAACGAACAGGACAGCCTTCCGCTCTTGTTTGAGCGTTTGCTGCCGGTCGCAGCCTCAATCGACCCCTGCTATGAACTGATTCTTGTCGACGATGGCAGTACCGACAGCACGCGTCACCTCCTTGCCAGTGCAGCCCGCAGCAATCCCCACTTGCGCGTTCTAAGCTTTACGCGTAACTTCGGTCACCAACCCGCCGTCACTGCCGGCCTCGATTGTGCCACCGGAGACTGCGTTGTTGTTATGGATGCCGATCTCCAGGATCCTCCTGAGCTGCTCCCCGAAATGTTTGCCCTCTATCGTCAAGGTTTCGATATCGTCTCCCCGCAACGCACCAGTCGCGGTGGCGATTCCTGGTTCAAGCGAAATTCAGCCAAACTCTTCTACAAGCTCATGCAAAAAATGGTCGACCGCCGCGTCGTTCCAGAGGTCGGTGACTTCCGTCTCTTCAGTCGCCGCGCCGTGCATGCCATCTGCAACTTCCGTGAGCAACACCGCTTCATGCGTGGCCTCATCGCCTGGCTTGGCCTTAAAGAGGCGATCCTCCCGTTCGAGCGCCAGTGTCGCGTTGCTGGCGAAACCAAATACTCGCTGCTCAATATGCTCCGCTTTAGTTGGGTTGCCATCACTTCCTTCTCGGGCCTCCCGCTCCGCATCGCCCTCTTTACTGGAATGTCCTTCGTCGCCCTTGACATCTTCCTGGTGATTTACATCCTCTACGTCACGCTGATTCTCAAGTCAGTGGTCCCGGGCTGGGCCTCAATCATCATCGTTCAGGCTCTTTTCTCTGGCGTTACCCTCATCTGCCTGGGCCTCATCGGTGACTACATTTCACGCATCTACGATGAATCCAAACACCGCCCGCTCTATGTAGTGGAAGAATCCACGAACCTCTCACAAGCGACAATCAGCTCGGCACGCGGCCTCTTTCTCGATCCAAAACCCGCCAGGGCAAAATCTGCCACAGCAAATTCGATATGATTGTCCCACTGTGAAGCGCATCATTCTCTTCGGCCTCGTCGCTACCCTCGCCATCATCGCCTACTGGCAGCGCCCCCAGGTTCAGGCCGCCACTACCCAGGCCCCGCGCTTTGAAGTGGACCCTATGTGGCCAAAGCCACTCCCTAACCACTGGGTCGTTGGCTCGGTCATCGGCGTCTCGGTCGACTCGCGCGACCACGTCTGGATCCTCCACCGTCCGGCCTCACTCGAAGCCAAAGAGCAATACGCCACCATGACGCCCAAGGCGAGCGTCTGTTGCGCTGCTGCTCCTCCAGTCCTTGAATTCAATCCACAAGGTGACCTCGTTGGCTCCTGGGGTGGCCCCGGCAACGGCTACAATTGGCCCTCCTCCAATCACGGCATTGATGTCGACTTCAAAGGCAATGTCTGGATCGGTGGTAACGGCCGCGGCAAGCAGGCCGCCCCCATCGCTCACAACGAAGATCGTATGGCCGACGCGGGGCCAGTCCAGGATTCCATGCTCCTCAAGTTCTCCCAGGCCGGTAAGCTCCTCATGCAAATCGGCCAGCCCAACATGAGCAAAGGCAGCAACGACACAAAAAATCTCAGGCTTCCAGCGAAGTCCATCGTCGACCCCAAAACAAACGAACTCTACGTCGCCGATGGCTACGGCAATCGCCGCGTCATCGTCTTTAACGCCGACACCGGCGAATACAAGCGTCACTGGGGTGCCTATGGTTCCAAGCCAGACGACACCCAACTCCCCGCCTACGACCCGGCCGCTCCTGTCGCCAAACAATTCCGCACTCCAGTTCACTGCGTAGCCTTGGCCAACGACAACCTCATCTACGTCTGCGACCGCACCAACGACCGCATCCAGGTCTTCAAGGCCGACGGCACCTTCGTCAAAGAAGTCTTCATTGAGAAGAACACTCTCGGCGACGGCTCAGTCTTCGATCTCGCCCTCTCAAAAGATCCCGGCCAGAATTACATCTACGTCGCCGATGGCGCTAACATGAAGGTCCACATCCTCAAGCGCGACACACTCGAAGTCCTCACCACCTTCGGTGATGGTGGCCGTCAGCCGGGTCAGTTCTACGCGGTCCACTCGATCGCGACAGACTCCAAGGGCAATATCTACACCACAGAAACCTATCGCGGCCAACGCCTCCAGAAGTTCCACTTCAAAGGCATCTCCCCGGTCACCAGGAAAGACCAAGGCGTAGTCTGGCCTACAACGCGCTAGTCGCCTTCAGCATCCAGGCCGACCCATGCTGCTCAAATCCAATGTGTGGGTAGTAATCCACTGCCTTTGGTGCAGCCAGCAATATGAGATTCGCCTGCGCCGCCTCAGCCCGTGTTCGGCGTATCAACTCCTTGCCGATTCCCAGGCGCTGGTGCGATAAACGCACCGCCAAATCCGCGAGATAAGTCGCATACACGAAGTCGGTCAGCGACCGCGAGATTCCTACCAACAATTCCTCATCCCAGGCCGTCACCACCAGGTTCGCGTTTGCCACCATCAAGCCCATTCGCTCTCTTTCATCCACCGGCCGCCGCTCCCCCAGCGTAGAAGCCCGGTAAAGCTCAACCACCGCATCCAGATCCAACTTATTGCCAACTCGATATGTAATCAACGCCATCTCTCCTTAAGCCAGGCTCGGCAGATGTGTCTGCCACCAGCGTGCCTTCTCTTTCGAGCACCACTCATCGATCTCAAGCGACTCAAGCCGCTCCATCAATTCACCGGCATTCTGCGGGCGCTTTTCGGGTTGCTTCTCCAGGCACCACATCACCAGGTGCTCCAACTCCTCCGGTATCGGCAGCTCACAGCGTTCGCTCGGTTTCACTACCGGTTCCTGAATATGCTTCAGAATCAAAGCCATCGCACTTGGCCCTTCAAATACCGTTTTGCCAGTCAACAGAAAATAAGCGACACACCCCATCGCATAGAGATCCGCCCGCCCATCCACTTTCTCTTCATCCCCTTCCGCCAACTCAGGAGCCATATAAGCTGGCGTTCCCACCGTTGTCTGATCCATCGTCAATTGAGTTAATTCCTCGGTGCCTCGCGCCTTCACCAGCCCAAAATCGACAACCTTTACAAAGTCATGCTCCAGCCCCAGTCGCGCCAGCAGGATGTTTGAAGGCTTGATGTCCCGGTGCGTCAATCCTGCCCGGTGAGCTTCGTCGAGCGACTTCAAGACGCCCACACAGATATTCTTGACCCGTCCAGCAGGCTGCGGCCCAAAACGTTTCACTAGTTGGTCCAGGTTTAATCCCCGAATCAATTCCATCGCAAAATACAGTTCCCCGTTTGGTGTTGTCCCAAAATCAAAAATCGAAACGGTGTGTGGGCTCTCCAGCTTCGCAATCACCCGTGCCTCACGCTCAAATCGCTTCTGCTGCAGTGGCGTCGAAGCAAACTGTTTACCAATCAACTTCACTGCCGCATCACGTGCCAGGAAGCGATGCTTCGCCCTCCATACCTCGCCCATCCCGCCATGCCCCACCGGCTCGATCAACTGATAGCTCCCCATCTCTCGCGCAGCCTCAAGCTCTTCACCCATCTTGTAGATCCACTGCGCCACCCATGTCCCCACCACCGCCATCAGCAATGGTGCAGCCGACCAGATCGCCCAAACGGCTAACGGGGGCAGTGGGTTTCCCCTTATCCACACATTCAACAGGATTCCCAACGGCGCCATCGCAGCCGACAGCAAAGCTGCCGGTAGGGCAAGGCGAAACGGCGCTGGTGCCAGCAGCGCAAATGAAATGATCCACATCGCAATGGCTGAATGCCCGTGGATCAGCAGGTTATCCGTAAACGGCAACGCGCCTTCGGCCACCCCAATTTGCAGGCTCGACACCACTTCAAACCCTAGCCCCAGCTTCACTACAAATTCCGGCTCCGCTTTCCACTTTCTGCTCGCCCAGTAAATCGCCAGTCCAGAAAGAATCCCGCTGATCGTATTAATCAGAAAGAAAGTAGCCAGGTTGCTTACCGCTGCCGCCCGTGTGCCTTGGTAGATGATTTCAAAGAAGAAATAACAAGCGGAAAAAGTCAGTCCTGCAAGCCCCACTCGCTTGGCCGACATCCCAGCAAGGTCGAGGGGCATCGAATGTTTGGGCTGCGCACCCGCGCGCTCAAACCCAATCCGGCGTTCCCGTAGCTCTGGTGTCTCCTGCGTGCTTGGCATCTCTATCAATATTAGTGGTTGCCGCTTCTCAGGCTCGCCTCTTAAATGACTTTTGCGATTTTAGCGATCACCGCTTCACGAACATCGAGCGGTGCCCGGGAGTCAGTCACGAAGACGGCAACAGCCAGTTGTCGGCCATCGGGAAGGCTGATGAAACCGACACCATTGGTAGCGGGTCCAAGCCCCTTAGCAACCCCTGAATCCCCAGAGAATCAATATACGCTTGAACTTTCTCTGGCCCGCCAAGAACCCGCAGCAGCACGTCGGCAGCAACATTGTCGCTAGCTGAAACCGACTACCGCATCAGCTCCTCAAGCGGAACGTCCACATCAGCCTCGGGATACTTGTCCTGCAACGGGCTATGCGTCTTCGGGAAAAACCGGTCTTCCTTAGTAAACCGAATCGGTTGATCCACTCGAAACTGCCCCTGCTCCACAGCGTAAAGTACGGCCATCGCCAGCGGCAGCTTGAACACCGATTGCATCGGCGGCTGCGACTCCTCGTTGAGGCCACACATCATCTTCGCCCCCGGCAAGAAGCAAGCAACCGCAACCTTACCTTGAGCCTCAGCCGCAATTCCGGCAATCACCTTCGACAAGTCTTGCGGCAGCAGTGATACTGCCACAAAAAGTAGAACAATTCGATGCATCGCAATAGCCTGGCAAGGCTTCAATTAATTCAAACATCATCGGATTCCAAACACCTTCAAACGCGACGTCAGCGTAGCCGGATTCACCCCCAACAACTCCGCCGCCCCTCCACTTCCCGATACCTTCCCTCCCGGATCACCGCCCGCTCCACCGTGTTCTGCAACTCCCGAACATTCCCTGGCCACTCATAACCTTGCGCCCGCTCCATCTCCCTCTGCGTCACCCTCGGCTCTGCCACATGAAACCGCACCACAGCCTGTCGCACAAAATGCTGTATCAACTCCGGCACGTCCTCCCGCCGCTCCCTGAGCGGTGGCAGCCCCAGCGGAAACACCCCCAACCGGTAATACAGATCCAGCCGGAACCGTCCCTTCTCCACCTCCTCCCGCAAATCTCGATTCGTCGCCGCAATCACCCGCACATCCACCCGCCGCGTTCGATCCTCACCAACCCGTTCAAACTCCCCCTCCTGCAACACCCGCAACAGCTTCGATTGCAACTCCAGCGGAATCTCCCCC
>CAZZGS010000075.1:0-11729 GCA_964653845.1 uncultured Bryobacter sp. | reverse complement strand
ATCTGCGTCCAGGCCCACCAACCCAGCTCATGCCCGGCAAACGGCATCGCCCCCATCATCGCCAAGCCCACAAACAAGCTCCCCAGCGCCTTCACCCTCAGTTCGCCATACTCCGCCGTCAGCAAGACCTCACGCGCATCTTCCTCTTCAATCGCAGTCCGTCCTGCAACCGGCAGCGTAGCTCCATACCCGGTCTCTTCAACCGCCAACCGCAACTGCTCCGCATTCACAACCCCAGGGTCAAACTCCACCACCGCCTGATTCATCATCAGGTTCACGCTCGCCTTGCTGACCCCCGTCTGCTCCACCAGCGTCTTCTCGACGAAGCTCTGGCAAGCCGCGCAAGTCATCCCTTCGATCTGCAGTTCAACTCGCAACTTTAAATCCGCCACCCTCCACTGCCCGCACCAATTCCGACCTCTCCACCCCATCGCGAACCATCAACTTCGCCTCGCCCACAACCACTTGCTCCACATCCACCCCATCCACACGCTTCAGCAGAGCTGTCACTCGTCGCACACACCCATCGCAGTGCATGCCCTCAATCTTCAATTCCATTTGCTTAGTCATATTCATACCAATCCGAGTGAGCCGAAAACTCAAGACAACTCAAACACTGCGTCACCGTCCACTGCTTGATGCAGCTAGGACAAACTCCACCTGTATCAAACGTATGCCAGGCATGGCCGCATCTACAACTCCACAAGTCGCTAGGATGCGGTCTCCAACGGCACTTCGGACATCGGATCTTGGGCCCATGTACTCCTGTCTCCTGATCCCTTTCTACCGGTATCGTCGTTGGACTACTCATCGTTGTGACTCTAGCATCCCCCGAATAGCTACAAAACTTTATAAAGCCTCTGCAAATTCGTAGCTCAACCTTGTCACTCGTCCACGCCAATACGGCCACACCCCGCTCGGCAGCATCCAGGAAACCTCACCCTCCAGCGGCACCCGCATCCCGTTACGCGACTGGTAATTCCACAAGCGGCATTCCCACGGTGCGGCCTCCAGCTTCGTCCCCACCGTCCGGTACCGGGCTGCCGCACGAACCCGCTCCACAAACCCATCCTCGCCAAAGTAAAACTCAAGGCTGCACCGCGTACCCGCATCCATCAGCGTCGCCCTCGCCGCCCGCTCATGCATCGCTTCCCACTTCACTCCCTGGCTAGGCAACAATCGCGTCGGATACCAAACCCCCTCCGCCAGAAAACGCATCAATTCCCCTTGCGCCGCTTCAGGCGAGCCGCTAATGCTAGCCAGCGAATACAACCCTGCCAATTCCGCCTGCAAGATCCCCTGCCCACCCACATAAGCATCATGTACAAACACGGGTACCCCAGGCATCATCGCAATCGTCGCATCCCAATCAAAACCGATCACCCGCATCACATTCACCTGCGACGCCCGAAACGGCTTCCACTGCGCCGCACTCTCGCCCATGTTGAAGCTCCCCTCCTGCTCCATCTCCATCTTCAGGATCATCGGCTGCCCGTCGGTCAACACAGACTCAAAATACCGTCGCACCGGCGTTGGCAAGCCCATCGCCTCGCGTGAATGGTAGTGCGACGGCTCCGCCTTCATCTGTCCAGCGAGAATCGCTGTCCGCAATTGCCGGGTCCCACCCTGCCACCGGCTCCGCCCAAACAACAGCAAGAGCGCAACGCAGAGCACCACCAGGCCGGACAGCAATAAGGCAATCTTCATGCCCCAAGTATTGCGAACTCGACTTGAAGCACTTTCCGGCTACGTTAAACTTTTATTTATATGAGAATTTATTCACTCGTCTTCGTGGCTTCACTGGCCTGGAGTCAGACCGCCATCATCCCGGCCGACAACGCTACCAAGGCTGGAGACACTGTCATAAACTTCCTCTTCTCAGGTTTTCCAGCCACCGCGCAGTGCATTTATTCTGAACGCCTCGTCCTCGCCTCTGGCATCAAAGTGGGCGACCAGCTCACTGGAGCCCGCAGCCGAATGGCCACAGGATCGGTTGCTGGCCCACCCTTCCAATTTACCTATGCAAATTGGGATTTAACTATCTCAAAGAGCACGCGCACCGTTGGCACCCTGACCAGTTTCATCCAAGGCAATATGGCAAACGATGCAGTTCCCGCAAGGCGAGGCAACCTGATTATGCCAGCCAACTCCATGCCAAGCAATAAAGCGGTCAACGATTTCGGGCTCCTGGTTCCTTTCAGCACAAACTATACCTATTCCGGAGGTGATTTATTGTTGACGATGTCTCATGACTTGGGTGAGTGGGATGGGCCCCCTCTCATAGACTCTTTCACCGATGCCACGAACGTCCAGTGTGTTGCCGGGCTCAGACACAATATCGCCAACGCAACTCAGTCGATACCGATTGGCCCAGTGCTTCAGTTCACCTATACCCGGTCAGCTTCTGGCCCCACTGTCACTGCCGCAGGCGTCCTCAATGCCGCTTCCTACGGTGCAGGTGGCGTCTCACCCGGTGAAATCGTGACCATCTACGGCGAACGCCTCGGTCAGCCCTCCGTAATTGCCGCCACCCTGACAAATTCGAAATTCAACACCACCGCAGGCAGCACCCGCGTCCTCTTCGATGGCATTCCCGCACCCATGATTTATTCCAGCGAAAAACAGCTGGCAGCTATCGTCCCTTACTCAACAGCCGGCAAATCCTCAACCCGACTCGAAGTAGAGGTGTCTGGAGTGAAGAGCCCAGCCGCAACCGTGCCCATCGTCGCCTCAAGTCCCGGCATCTTCACAGCCGATTCCAGCGGCAAAGGTCAGGCTGCCGTCCTCAATGAAAACGGCTCACTAAACAACTCAACCAACCCTGCTGCGCCAGGATCGATTGTAGTGATCTATCTCACCGGTGAAGGGCAAACCAGTCCCGCTGGAACCGATGGAGCGCTTGCCCTCGGCGCGAGCCTACCCAAGCCAATCCTGCCAGTCTCTGCAACCATTGGTGGCGCAGACGCAGAAATTCTCTATGCCGGTGCAGCACCAGGAGCCGTCGCAGGACTCATGCAGATTAACGCTCGCATCAACCCCTTGGCTCCGTCCTCCAACACTTCACCGCTCGTGGTAAAAATCGGAGACAAAACCAGCCAGACCGGCGTCACCATCGCCGTTCGTTAGCGCTTGGCGAGGGCTGACTCGACAGCGGCCTTATGGGCCGCCCAAGATGCCGCTGCGTCCCCTTCGATCCGGGTCACCAATCTGCCTGAACCAGATCCCGTAACCACTTCATACCCTGCTGCCACAGCTATCGCTTCCGCCTTTGCCTCATCGGCAATCGGCGCATTCGCTGACACCACAATAGGCACAACAAAATTCACCGTCACAGACTCGCGTTCCACCGGCGCCGCTGCCCCCGCATCCACCACCGGCATCCTCACTGCCGGATCCCCAACCAGCGAATAATTACGAGCATCGTAGTTCTCAGTCCAGTTGTTGACAAACTCCTCCGTCGGGTCTGCCTTCAATTTCTCCTGAACCTTAAGAAGAGTGATCATCTCCAGCAATTCGCTGCTCAACTCCGCATACTTGCTGTTGAATTCTTCCATCGCATAACCCACCGGGTAGCCATCGAGCAGCTTCTTCACAGAACTCTCAAACGTCGATGTCTGAGTCGATGCCTTACCGTTTAAAAACGAACAAGACCACGCTCGCTCCACATGCCCAATCACCGCCAGCGCGCCTCCCTTCGCATGCGAAAGCATCGCCTTCGGCAGCGCGGCCACAAAAGCCTTTGGCGCAATCTGGCCAGCCGTACTCTGACCGTCAATCTGTCGAAAGTCATTGAATTTCGGCGTCCCCGCTCCATAGCAGGCAAACATCATTGCGATCGTCCCGCCCAGCCGGGCGTCGCTCGACAAATCTTCGCCTGCAAAGAAGAACGGTCGCGCATCTCCCTTAAACCCGTTAGCCGGATAGTCTTGGCATACCAACGCCCCCTGATAGGGCATCTGCCGGGCCGAACCATTGGTTCCACCCATCCCGTGACTGGCGGCAAACAGGAATGCCGGCGCTTCACTTCCCCCCATCAAGTTGCCCAACCTCGCCTTGGTCGCATCCTCCCCGCCCACCATCTCGATTGCCCACTTGCCTGCCTGATCCTTGCTGACTGCTTTGTGCAATGGATCTACCAAAAACTTCGCACTCAATTCCGTCGATGGATCCCCAGCCTTGTTCACCCCAAAGAAGGTTGCTTTGCGAGCCAGTTGAATCTTCCCCGTCTCTGCGGCAATCACGCTCGCGGCATATTGCGCGTAATCTTCCACCCGGTCGAAGTGCAATCGGCCCACTCCATACTGCACATCCATCTGATACTGAAACTCATAAGGGATCACCTCTGGATCACCAACAATCAGCAGGTAATACGGCATCCGCGTCGGGTCCACCACACCCGACACCTGCGCTCCCCCGCGCTTCAAAAACATCCGCTTTGAATCGCCGGGAAGATACCCACGCAGTTCTTTGTATTCCTTATACAGCCGTTCATCCTTCTTCGATGCCTGCTCCTTGCGCAAATCAAGCAACGGCTTCAGCGCCTCATACACACCCGGCTCCGGCTCGGCCGCAAAGATCACTCCCCAGCCAGCCTCATCCAGCTTCTTGTAGTCGCGCCCTTCTACCATTCCGTAGTGCGGCCCCCGGCTCTCCCAGTAATTCTTGAGATCCTCGAGCTCCTTCTCGTCAACCGTCCCACCCGTCGCCAACGTCCGCAACTGTCGCGCCGTCATCGGCGAATGCAGATAGCCGCCCGTGTCCAGGTCGATTCCATTGAATGTCAGGATTGTGTCGTTCATATTCTTGCCTCCACAGCCAGGCATACCGCAAGGTCACCTACGGCTGAGAATGGGGCTGGCACCCTTCCTAGAGAACCAGCCCCATTACTCCATCACTCGATATTGAGACTAACCCTTAGTGCCGGTATCGTCCGGGACCGGATCGATCGGAAACGAGAGGGGCAAATCGTCTCCAAGCCCTGAGTCGTCTGGATCCTCTATTGGAATCGGAAAGGATGCCGGAGGATCCTCGACGCTCTTCGTGTTGTCTGGATCTTCGCCAGGGATCGGGAACGAAACCGGAGTGTCCTCAGGTTCAGGCGGAGGTGGTACAAAACTCACCGGCATTTCAACTTTTTCGATATTCACTTTCTTTTCTCCTTCTCAATCGCTTCTAAGTTCTGGAAGCGCGGGTCTGCCACCAAACCCGCCAACTCTGGATCGCTTTTTAAAGTTTCCAGCGGGTAGCCATTCTTCAAAGCTTTGGCCGCCCATTGAAGCGCAAGCTCCCGGTCCTTCAGAAATTCATAAACTGCAATCGCCCTCTGTGCCACCACCGGGCTCTCCGGCTGCAACGCAACCGCCCTTCGAATCAGCGCCGTCGCCTGCTCCCGGTTTCCCAGTACGGCATGGTAGCTCGCAACATTCCCAAGGATTCTTTCGTCATTGGGTGTTGCCTCAAGCAGTGGCTCCGCCACTTCGATTGCCTTCCGGTAAGCCACCATTGCTTCTGCCTTGGTTGCCGGAGTCCGGTCCAGCGCCGCAGCCAGATTCGCCCTCGGCAGATAACTCTTTGGTTCCAGATCTGCCGCCTTCTTCAATATTTCAGCAGCTTCGACATAACTTTTTTCCAGGTAATAAACGGTGCCGAGATTCCCCATCGTTCGCGCCCTCGGTTCAAGCTCGTTTGATTTCAAAAATGCTTCGCGAGCTTTGGCAAATTCCCGCGTCCTCATATAGAGAATGCCCATATTGTTGTAAATCAGCGGGTTGTCGGGCATCAGCTTTTCCGCAATCGCAATCTCTGCCAGCGCTTCTCCGTGCTTCCCCTGGTCCCGCAACTCCCCGCTTCGCCAGTTGTGGTAAGCCCATTGATTCGGGGCCAGATCAATCGCCTTTTGGATCGCTTCTTCCTGTTCGGCTTTCCTGCCTTCCGCACGATAAAGCTGCGCCAGCACAAAATGCACATCGGCCGACTTGGAATCGAGCTTCAATGCTGTACTCAATTCAGATCGCGCCAAGTCCTTCCGCCCGGTTGCCAGATAGATATTGCCTAGCGTCAAATGCGGTTCCGCCATTTCCGCATCAAGGCCAATCGCCCGGTCACAGGCTTCCTTGGCTGCCTCCAGCAGCTTCACGTCCCGCGTATCGACAAAGAGTCGAAATTGCGCCGCTCCCAGCGTCGCGTGTCCCAGGGCAAGCTTCGGGTTCTCCGCCACCACTTGCTCCAGGATCTTCATCGCTTCCTGAACGTTCTGAGGCTTGTAGTAGCGTTCCAGCAACTGCCTGGCCCGCAGGATCTTATCGTTAACACTCACCGTGCTCTGGGGCAGGGAAGTCCCTCCCCCACCCGTCCTGAACATCGGGATCGATACGAGCCCCGCTACGATCATCACGGCCGCCCCTGCCAACAGCAGTGGCTTCCGCTTCTTTGGCTCAGCCCCGGACAGCCCCGCCAGCGCCTCCACTGCCGTCTTTGGCCTCAAACTCGCATCCCGCGCCACGCAGCGCAAAATCACTGTCTCCCAATTCGCCGGCAACCCCGTCTTGCCCGCCGCAAGCGTATCCACCAGCGAAGCCTTTTTCCCTGTCACCATCTCAAAGATCAACAGCCCCATCGCATAAATATCACTCGCAGCAGTCGCGGTTTCCCCCATCAACTGCTCTGGCGACATATACCCGGGCGTCCCCAGAATCGCCCCAGTCTGCGTGTAGTGAGCGTCGGATCCCTCACCCTCAAACACCCGTGCCAGTCCAAAATCCATGATGCAAAGCCGCGACCTCACCAGCATCACATTCGCGGGCTTCAGATCCCGGTGCATGATCCCTTTCTCATGCAATGCCCCAAGCCCCTTCGCCATCTGACGCACCAGCGGCTCAGCCATCTCCAGACTCATCTTCCCCTTCTTTGCCATATGCTGCGCCAGTGTCTCTCCTTCGAGAAACTCCATCGTCAGAAACGTAACCGGCTGCCCATTCACATCTTCCTTGCCCACATCAAAAACACGACAGATGTTCGGATGTGTCACTTGCCGCGACAACTGCACTTCCCGTTTGAATCGGGCCACCCCCTGCGTCCCCAGCAATCCGGCTCGAACTGTCTTCAGTGCCACCTGCACTTCCAATTCCAGATCCTCAGCCAGATATACTTCCCCCATCCCACCTCGCCCAATGAACCGTTTCAGGACAAACCGCTGCCCAAGCACACTCCCCAATTTCAGTGCATGTGCCGGCTCCTCGCCAACATTGGTCATCAAAGCTGTATCTGCTGTAGCTGCCTGCCGCAGCATTTCCTCTACCTGCGCCCTTAAACTCGGGTTGCCCACGCAAGATTCATCCAGGTACGCCGCAACTTCGCCCTCCTTCAATTCAAGGGCGTGCGAAAAGATCGACTTCAGTTGAGCAAATTTGGCAGTGCCCACCGGTACCTCGATTCTCTCTCGTCTCTACGGATAACACCTTAGAACGCGATTATAGCTGATGTTTCAGACAACTGCGCTCGGCCCCAGCTCTGTCCTCAGCCAGGCCCGCCCAAACGTCCATTCTCTTTCCACCGTCCGTTTCGGGACCTTCAGCACATGCGCAGTTTCCTCTACCGACAATCCCCCAAAAAACCGCAGCTCAATCACTTTTCCCACCAACTCGTCCTCACCCGACAGCCGCGTCAGCGCTTCATCGACCCGCACCATCACCTCAGGCTGCTCCGGCGAATACACCAGCGCTTCGTTGAGCTGCATCACCATCACCCCGCCGCCACGCTTTCCGGCTAGCCGCTGCCGCGCATGATCCACTAATATCTGTCGCATCACCCGGGCCGCTACAGCAAAAAAGTGCGCCCTGTCCTGCCACTGTGCAGACTTAATATTCACCAGCTTCAGATAGGCTTCATTCACCAGCGCCGTCGTTTGCAGCGTATGTTCCCCTCGCTCACGGCCCATATGCCGCGCCGCGATAACCCGAAGTTCCGCATACACCGCTTCCACTAACTCATTCCGCGCCACCTCATCCCCATCCTGAAATCGGTGCAGTAGTCCTGTAATGTCTTCTTCGTGTTCGGCCATCAAACTTGGGATTCGCTCCAGCTTAACCCAAAAAACCCAGCGGCTTCCCCTCGGCGATCTTCAAAGGCCGCCCAATATTCGAAACATACTCTTTTTCGAAATCCACACCCAGCTTCTTGAAGATCGTCGCCATAAAGTCTGGCACCTCGACAGGCCGGTCTTTCACATACATGCCGTCCTTGTCGGAAGCCCCCACGATCTGCCCCTGAGGCACACCCGCCCCGGCCAGCACCAGCGAGAAACAGTTCGGCCAATGGTCCCGCCCGTTGTTCACATTGATCTCCGCCGTTCGCCCAAACTCACCCGTCACCAGCACCAGCGTCGTATCCAGCATCCCGCGCCGTCCCAGATCGAGCATCAAAGCCGCAAACGACCGGTCCAGCTCAGGCATGAACTCATTGGCATAAGCCGGGAACAGTGTCGAGTGATGATCCCACGCGTTGTCTCCCTTGCCTACACTCACAAACCTCACGCCAGCTTCCACCAGCCGCCGCGCCAGCAATGCTCCTTGCCCCATCGCTGTCCGCCCATACTCTTCCCGCAACGCATCGGGCTCCTCTGAAATCTGAAAAGCCTTCTTCGCCTTGGGCGACCGCATCAACTCAAACGCCGACTGGTAGTAGCTATCGAGCGTCTCAAATGTATCGGTGGAATCAAACTTGCGAATCTTCTCATCCACCAGATTCAGCAGGCTATGCCGGCCCTCCATCCGCGCCCAATCCACCCCCATCGGCAGATCCATATCGCGAACGGAATACTTCGCCACATTCGGGTCACCGGCTGAGAATGGATTGTACTTCGGCCCAAGAAATCCAGCCCGCGCGTTATTCCCTCGGG
Source organism: uncultured Bryobacter sp. (assembly GCA_964653845.1). GTDB lineage: Bacteria > Acidobacteriota > Terriglobia > Bryobacterales > Bryobacteraceae > Bryobacter. The sequence goes on along the minus strand of CAZZGS010000075.1, from coordinate 2,833 downwards.
GCTGCGGCACGATCACATAAGGCGGCAATTCATTTCTTGCTCCAAGCTCCTTGTATAAAACACTCCCCACACTGGGTGCCAACAAAGTCGGCAATGCATCATGCCCACTCAACATCAACGTCTGTGCCTCGCCATGCGCTGACTTCTTGTGTGTCATCGAACGAATCAGCGTCACCTGATTCATCAGCTTCGCCGTCCGCGGCAAATGCTCCGAAATATGAAGGCCCGGAATCGAAGTCGGAATCGCCCCAAACGTCGACCGGTATTTCCGGTCCGACTCGAGCTTCATATCAAACGTATCGAGATGGCTCAACCCGCCCGCCAGCCACAGATGGATGATCGAAATATCCTTCCCCGACACTGCCTTGGTTTGTGCACGCATCTGCTCCACCAAGCCCCAGTCCAAAGACCCGAACGCGCCAATCGAACCCATCCTCAGAAATCCACGTCTGTCAAACATATTTGCTCCTAGTGCTGGTACATGAACTCTTTGGAATTAAATATCGCCCACAGCAGATCTTCAAACGCCGCCTTGCGATCGCCCTTGGCAATCCGCTCGACAATCGCCTTGCGCTCCGTCTCTGACGGCTTCCTCACTAGCGCCGACAGATACACATGCTCAATCAAAGCCTCATCGCCAAGCTCCCACGGCAGCTTCGCCTTCGACACCTTTGCCTGTATCGTCGACCCCGAAATCAGATGCATCGTCTGCGCCATATCGGGCTGCGAATCCCGCTCGCAGAGAATGTCCCGGCTCAGCCGTCCAAAGCTCGACAACATATAGCCGCCCCCGCCACCAGACACTTGCATCGCCCGTGTCTCCGGCGGATATCCAGCAAACTTCTCGGCCACACCCGCCACCTGGCTCATCGTGTCCACCAACATCTCAGCCATCAGCCGCCGCACAGGGAAGTGCGAAAAATTTCGCAGGTCCCGCCGGTTGCTCTCATTCGGCTCGGCCGAGAGCTGATAGGTCCGCGACACAAGAATCAACTTCTCCAGCCGCCGCAAATCATATCCATGCCCGGCAAAATCGACCGCCAGCGCATCCAGCAGCGCCGGATGCGAAGCCGGATTTGTCACCCTAAAATCATCCACTTCCTCCACAAATCCGCGTCCAAAATAATGCCGCCACACCCGGTTCACCATCGTCCGGGCAAAGTACGGATTCTTGGGTGAAACCATCCAGTCCACCAGCGCCTCGCGAATATCGCCATCCTGCGTATCTGCAACGGTCGGCCCATCCAGCAGCTTCGCCATTACCTTCTTCTTCGTCTTCGGATGCTCAACGCTGCCTTCTTCTAGAAACTGCGTCGCATTCTCATCGTTCTCATAAACCTCTTTGATCCCTACTCGCGCAAAGAACGCAGCAAAGCCGTAGAAATCATCCTGCGTCCAACGCTCCCACGGATGGTTATGGCACTTGGCGCACTCCATCCTCACTCCCAGAAACATCTGGCTGATATTGGTCGCATGATCCGGCGCATTCGAGTCAAAACTGATGTTGTAAAAACTGGTCGGTGAAAGCGGCACACCCTCCATCGAAGACTGCGAAAAACTATGTGCCCCCTGGCTCAAAATCAACTCACGCGTGATCCGGTCATAAGGCTTGTTCACCTGAAACGAATGCCGCAGATAGTCGTACACAATCTTCGCGCCCTTGCTCCCGGCCTCCCGCGTGCCCGCCCGCGTCAACTCCGCATACTTCAACGCCCAAAGCTCGGCATGTTCCCGTGTCCCCAGCAATCGATCAATCAACTCACTCCGCTTCTGCGGGAGGGTCGATGCCAGATACTTCTTTGTCTCCTCAACCGGCGGCAAGAGCCCGGTAGTGTCGAGATACACCCGCCGCAAAAACTCTTCCTCACTGGCCTCGCTTGACGGCCGCAAACCCAGCCGCCGCAATTTCTCAAACACCGGCCCATCCACCAGATTCTTCCCACTCACCAGCGGGTAATCCTTCGGCGTAGTCGTAGCGGCAATTAGAATCCGCGCCGCCACCGCCTGCCCCATCGTCCTCACCATTACCGCCGTCTCACCCGTCTCAATCGCCTCCACTTCCCCCTTCGCATTTACCCTAACCGTATCCGGATCATTCGCCGTGTACTGCGCCAGATGAGTAACATCACGAACACTACCGTCCGAGTACTTCGCAATCGCCACCAACTGCTGCTTCGCCCCTCGTCCCACCAGCAGACGCTCCTCAGGGTAAACACTCAAAGCCGTAATTCGCGGCGTGGCGCCAATGTCATAAGGAGCCCCCTGCGCAATCCAGTCCCGCAACACCCGGTACTGCAGCGAATCGACGGCAAAGCGAAACCCGCCCCCATGCGGAGTCTCCGCCGTCGCCTTCTTCAGCAACAAACTCTGCCCCGCATCCTGCCCATCAATCCGTTTGGCCTTCGCGTTAGTGACAGCCTCAAAATCAAGCGTCGGATCATTGCCAAACAGCGACAACTTGAATCCCCGCTGCCCGCGAATCGACCCATGACAGCCAGACCCCGCACACCCACTCATCGTAAAGATCGGGCTCACATCATTGATGAAACTGATACCCGGCTTCTTCACCGCCGGCTTCACTACAATCGGCACTTGCGCAAGCTTTCCGCCACACCGCAACCGCAATACCGGAGCCTGCGCCGCCCTTGCCACGTTCGAGCCCCCGCAACTTGCAGTTACATCGCGCTCATACCCTTCGGCATCCTTCTCGGTCACGACAAACACTTGAGTCGCATCCTGCCCATGCAGTTCGATCCTGGGCGGATAAACCGTCACTGCTGCCATCAGCGGTAGCGAAACAATCACAAACAAAGCTAATCTCACATGCCACCTC
>CAZZGS010000074.1:7010-11749 GCA_964653845.1 uncultured Bryobacter sp. | reverse complement strand
GAGCATGACTTTGGGGCCGACACGCTCGAAGTGGACTACGCGCTCTTGCCCCAAGAGGCCGCGGTCGAGGCCAGAGTCGTTTGAGCCTAGCCCGGCGGGGAGACTTTCGTAATAGAGGAAGTCGGTATTGAACTTATCGATCAGCAAAAAGAGCTTGCCGGCCTTGGTGTCGTAGTAAAGCGGGAAGTAGCCATCCTGCTTTTCGAGGTTCGCGGTTTTTGTTGTGAGAATCGATTGGCCGAAGGCCGCGAAAGAAAGCAGTAATCCAATGAGAAGCGCACGCATCATACTGTTAATTATGCAGGTCGGCTTGCTGGTTTTGCTATTAACGGTTGCAGCGTGGGGGCAGAAGGTCTGCCCGGACACGCTGGTGTACAGCGTCTGCGACATTGTGTTTGATCTGGATCAGGATGAAGTGAAGGCGCATCCGGAGCCGTGGAAGACCGTGAAGATTACGGCAGAGGTGAAGAGCCCTCGTTTTCGCACCTTTCTGGCTGATGCGTTTTGGGATGGCGGGGGGAAGATGGTGGTGCGTGTGGCACCTATCGAGGATGGTGTCTGGGAACTGAAGATCACGAGTAACCTGACTCGCTTTGACAAGCAGACGCTGAAATTCAACGGGTTGGTGAGTGAGCTCAAGGGATTCATCCATAAGGCGAATGTTCATCATTGGCGATATTCGGGGAATCAGAAAGCGCATCTATGGCTGGGGATGGAGATCTGGGATCTGGCCAATGCGGCAGAGGAATCGTTTGAGACGGCGAAGGCTCAGAAGGCGACGCATGTGCGGACTGTGTTTGATCCGGTTTGGCCTCCAGACCCGAAGCGTTTTGAGGCTTTTGAGAAGCGTGTGCTGAAGCTCAATGCCGACGGGATTATTGTCGATGTAGTGTTGGCTGGGCCAAATGGGGCGCTAGTGAAGGCATTGCCGGATTGGGCCACTCGTGAGAAATATTTTCGCTATGCGATGGCGCGGCTTGCGCCTCTGAATGTGACTTGGGAACTGGTGCAGGATTGGGAAACCTACAAGGATGCTCGTGCGTTGCTGAAGGATCTTGGGCTCCTGATCCTGAAGATTGACCCCTACAATCATCCGCGCAGTGCTTATCCGGTGGGCAGCACTTCGGCCTTTGTTCGCGATGGCTGGATGACTCATATTCTTTGTAACGGAGAAGACCCCGCTGTGCCGGCGATTGAGCATCAGTTGTATGCGATGCCGATTGTGACGGTGGGAAAGAAGATGAGCTCGAAAGTGCTGTGGAATGCGATTACGGCTGGTAGCTACCTTGGGTATGGGGCTACAAAGGCGATGGCGGAGATTCTTGAGAACACTCGTTATTGGGAGCTGGAGCCTTACTTTGATGTGTCGAACGGGCGGGGGCTTGCGCTCATCGGTACCGACTATCTTGTCTATGTCGAGCGGCCCGGGATCGTGGAAGTAGAAGTAGAAAAGCATAGCTATGATGCGGCTTGGGTAGATGCCTCTACTGGTGAGCGAACTCCGATGAAGGAGTACAAGGGAGAGCACTTTATTGGTGAGCCGCCAAGCAAGGATCGCGAATGGATCTTGCACTTGTCTCGCGAGGGACGCAAAGAAGGGATGCTCAGGAGCTACAAGTTTGAGAGCGAAGTCATCATGATGCAGGAGTTTGAGATTGACCCGAAACGGATCCCCTTTACCGTTGACATCAAGGACAATGCCGACCTTAAGGCGGATGCGCCTGTACCGTATAAAGTGACGATCACGAAGGATTCCCGGGCCACGCGGTTTATGCAGTACCTGATTACGGCCGATGTGCCGACCGAGTTGCAGGGCATGCGGGTGATCACGACCAAAGACAAGGGCCAGATGGTGTTGCCGTCGGCGCTTGCAACCCGGTTCCCGGCTGTGTTGAATGTGCGCGTGACCGGGATTAACTCGAACGGAAAGGTCTATTTTGTGGATCGAATTGTGAGGCTGGTGAAGTGATTCTGGCGATTGATACTACGCATGAAGTGGGAAGTCTGGCGCTGGTGGAGGGCGGGCAGGTTGTGGAAGAAGTGACGCTTGATGGGGGTGATGGCTATGGGCACTTGCTCTTTGAAGCGCTAGGGGCTTTGAGCGTGCAGATGAAGGATGTGGATGGCTTTGCGGCAGCTTGCGGGCCAGGGACGTTTACGGGTGTGCGGATTGGATTGACTGCGGTGAAGGGATTAGGCGAGGCGCTGGGCAAGCCTGTCTATGGTGTAAGCAATCTGGATGCGTTACTCGGGTATGGTGCCGGCCTCGTGGTGCCATTTTATGATGCGCGGCGTGGAGATGTTTATGCGCGTTTGCTGGACGGAAGCGAAGTTGTGATGCCTCTAGAACGGGTACGGGCATTGGTGAATAAAGATGTGGAGTGGGTGAGCTTTGATGCTGTCGAAGGTATGGCGGTGGCAATCGCTCCGCGAGTGATTGCCGGTGCGGTGGGCAAGCTGGCCGAGAAGAGGTGGTTGGCCGGGGAGCGGCCTGACGCGGCGGCTCTTGATGCCAACTACGTGCGGCGCACCGATGCCGAACTTAATTGGCGGGAAGCGTAACCTTGCCGGTTGCCGTCCACTCGATGGCTCGTACCAGCAAGCGCTGGAACTCGGGGACTTCAAGGTTGGGGTTGGCTTCGTTTGTCCAGGTATGCCCGAGCATGGTTGTGTAGACGCGGCCTTTGCCGTAATTGCGGACCCAATCCATGGGTTCGTTGCGCTTGGAATCTTTGCTGTAGGCGTAAGTGAGGATGCGGAGCTGTTTGAGGGCCTCGGGCGGGCCGTGCTGGCCGTGAGTGAGTTGTTCGGCTTTGTGTTGCCACGATTGGGGTAACCCTTTTGTGATGGGGTGTTTGGTGTCGAGAATGTCGACGCGAAAGTCATGGCGGGGGCCGTGGCCGGGGGCGAAGCCTTCTCCAGTAGGCACAATCATAGGCTTCTTCTGGATGTCGATCACGAGGCCTGGGCCGAAGCTTTTGTCGCGCCACAAGAGCCCCACGATTTGGTTGTATTCAGGCCACGTGAGAAAGGCATTGTTGGCGGCGTGAAAGATGACAACACCTCCGCCCTTGTTCAGATAGTTGAGGAAATCCCGCTCAACTTCTTGCGGCCAGCGGATTCCGTTTTCGAGGTGGCCACCGTTGAAGTTGTTGATCACTACCTGATACTTGTCGAAGTTGGGGTGCCACGTTGCCCCGCGTGCAGGAGCGGTGGAGATATCAACAGTGAATCGCCCGGTGCGCTCGAGTGTGGTCTTGAGGAAAGTTGTCGCGGCTTGCCAGTCGTGATTGTTGATGCCGTCGACGATGAGGGCCCGGATAGGTTGCCCGTTGAGCGGGAGGGTGATTGCGAGGAGTGTGAGTAGGCGCATGGCTAGTTTTTCGGTGTAATGCGGGCTTCGAGCAGGTCGATGTCGCGCTCGATTTCGTGCAGCGCTTCGTCTCCGATCTTATGCTCTTTTCGCATGTCCAGAATTGCGGCGCGTTCGATTTTGACGAGGCTGAACCAAAGACGTTGTTCGGCAAGGTTTTGGAAGTCTTGCGGGGAATCGATGCGCTCGATACCTGTTTCGATTTCGAGGCGAGAGCGAAGGTCTGAGAGCCGATCCTCGTAGTACCCGCGGATTCGCTCGAAAGCCGAACCGGTACATTTGCCTGTCTCCTGAAGTTCCAGCACGTGTTCCAGGACTTGTTCTGTGGCATAAATACGGGCGTTCAACTGTTCTTCTTCGCTGGCTTTGTCTTCAGGCAGGTTCAGCCGACGGACAATCCAGCGCAGAGAAAGACCCTGGAAAAATAGCGTGCCGAGGATGACGGCGAAAGTCAGGAAGAGGATCAGATTGCGATACGGGAAGGGGAGGCCGCGTTCGGTCTCCATCGGAAGTGCGAGAGCTGCGGCTAGACTGACGACCCCTCGTAGGCCGGTCCAGCCTACAATCAAGACCCCGCGCCAGTTTGGCATCGGCTCGCCCTTTGAAAGCAGGGCAGGCAGGTAGGCGGCCGGAAAGACCCAGAGCAACCGCATCGCAATCACGCCAAGCAAGATGATGCCCGACCACCAGGCGAGGAGGTTGAACGGGTAGCCGCCGAGACCTTGGAGGACCGAAGGGATTTGTAGACCGATCAGGAGAAAGATGGTTGCGTTGATGAAGAACACAAAGGTCTTCCAAACGGCGAAGCCGCGAATGCGTGAATTTGCGTTGAAGAGCTCTGGAGCGTGCCAACCCAGGATGAGTCCGCTGGCGACGGTGGCGAGGACGCCAGACGCGTGTACTTGTTCCGCGGCAAAGTAGGAGAAGTAGCTAAGCAGAAAGGTGGAGAGGACTTCCACCTCCGGGTCACGCAGGAATCGATAGAGCTTCACGAAGACAAAGCCCAAAAGGACTCCGATTGCGGCACCCCCGAAGACGATCCATAAAAAAGAGAGCGAGGCGTTGGACCAGGAGAAGCTGCCGCCGGCAAGTGCGATCACAGCGAATCGGTACAAAATGAGACCGGAAGCGTCGTTGACCAGGCTTTCGCCTTCGAGAATCTGGACGACGCGCTTGGGGAGGCCGAGGCCCCGGGTGATGCTGGTGGCCGCAGCGGCATCTGGTGGGGAGATGATTGCGCCGAGCAGGAAGCCGGTAGTCCAGTTCATTCCAGGGATAAATTGAACGCAAAGGAAGGCGACCAGGGCGCTGGTTGCTGTGACTAGGCCGAAGGCGAGAAGGAAGATCGCGCGACGCAACCGCCAGA
>CAZZGS010000074.1:0-7000 GCA_964653845.1 uncultured Bryobacter sp. | reverse complement strand
AAGCGCCAGAAATCACGCCAGGAGGTGAAAAAGGCTGCTTCGCTGAGGATTGGCGGTAGAAGCAGGTAAAAGACTATATTGGGGTCGAGGGCAATACGTGGTGCGCCCGGGATTAGGGCAATTCCGAGCCCACCCAGCACCAGCGCGATGGGGTAGGGCTGGTCGAGCCGCTTGGCGATCAGGGCGATCAAAATAGCGGCAAAAAGCAATCCTAAAAAAGTCTCAATCGATGTCATGGCTCGGTTTGTGGCAACCTAGTAGATGGTATCTCCGTCTCATTTTGTTTAACCATGAATTTCTTCGTTCGCTTTTCCGCTTTGACGATCGTTTGCCTCGCCGCGATGCAGGGTCAGTCTACCAGCACTTTGGGCTGGTCTCGTTACCTTCCGGGTGGCGAGTATGATGTTGCCACCAATGTGCTCGTGGAGCCGTCTGGCGACGTTTGGGTGGGTGGCCACTCGGCTGGCAAATATGAGGCATATGGGCCAAATGAGCCATTTCAGGTGAGCAACGCCGGGCGCACCGACATTTTCCTGGTGAAATTCCGGATCAACCCCGATGGCAGCGCGACGACGCTCTTCTTTACCTGGCTTGGCGGTGTAGACGTCGAAGAACTGGCCGACATGAAATTTGACGCCCAAGGCCGCATCGTTTTGACGGGTATTACGAATTCTGCAAACTTCCCCGTTGCGGCTTCACCATTTCAAAATAAGCTTGGCGGTGATTTCGACGCGTTTGTTGCCGTTATCGACCCGAACCAGGGTGGAGCCAGCGCGCTGGTCTACAGCACATATTACGGTGGCACCGGTCGCGAACTTGCCAAAGCGGTTGCAATTGGGCCGACAGGGAATATCGCAGTTGTCGGTACAACTTCTGCGGATGGCCTGCCAGGAGTCAGCAACGGCGCGCAGCCTGTGCGACGCGGCAATTCCGATGCGTTCGTTTTTTACTTCAATCCTCGTGAAAGCACTTTGAGCTACGCGTCGTACCTCGGCGGCAACGGCAACGATTCTGCAGTGGCCGTCGCGATCGACAGGAGCAACCGGATCTGGTTCGCCGGATCGACTGGTTCTGACGATTTCCCACTCACTGACAACGGTGTGTCGATGTTCTCTTCGGGATTTTTTGATGGATACGTTGCTGCTGTCGATCCCTCCCTTTCTGGTTTGGCTTCTTTCTATTACGGCTCTCTACTTGGCGGCAGCGGCAGCGATGAAGCTCGTGGCCTTGCCATCGACGTCAATGGCAAGTTGTGGGTATCCGGGATCACCTTTAGCAAGGATCTGCCTGTGACCGCTCGCGCTGCACAACCTACTCTGTCTGGTGGTACGGACGCATTCGTGATGCAGGTCGATCCGCTCTTGAGCGGTACTAACGCGTTGCTCTACTGTAGCTATGTCGGTGGCACAGGCTATGAATTTGTCTATGGGCTAACGCTGATCGACGCGAATCGCGTCGCCGTCGGTGGCTACTCGATGTCTGGCTTGCTCCCGACTACGGCTACCGCAGTCAAGAAGATTCCATCCTCTGCCTTTGCCGACGGCATGGTGGCGGTGATTAATTCCTCTTTATCTGGAAGCGCGGGCCTCGAATACCTGTCCTACTTCGGTGGATCTTCAACCGACGTCATCAATTCCGTTAGCTTCGATCCTGCGAACCCGCGGCTGCTTTATGTCGCCGGGTACACTGCATCGAGTGATCTGCAAACGACCGACGGCACAACGCGTCCCAATGGCGCTCCTTCGCCGAACGCTTTCGTCGCAGGGATCATCCGCTAATCGGGACTATTTAGTACTAACGGTTCATCCACAACTTTTTTTCTCGGCTATAATTTCAGCTAGCCGAAAGGTAAACGGGGAATCATGATGTACAAAAATCAGCCTTTATTGCGAGGCCTGTCGACCCATCAGTTGATTGCGATCCTGATCGCACTCAGCATCCTTCCATCTTCCATCGCCCAGGAACAAGAGGCCGTTCTGCCTCTGACTGAAATGGGTGGTGCCAACTGCACATTTAAAGCCGATCCTGACGAGTACACCGCACGCGAGGCACGTGTGCGCGAAACCGTGCAAGAGCGGGCTATTAACTTCAAGGCGGGACGGCAAATGGCCTCAAGCCGGACTGCTGCACCGGGGTCGATTGAACTCAAAGGGACCGTTGACCAAGCGATCTTTGGAAAGCTTGCCTCGGCTGGGGTGCCGAGCGCTCGCCTGACAACGGATGAAGAATTTGTTCGCCGCATCTATCTCGATCTGACCGGTCGCATCCCGACGATCGAACAGTATCGTGCCTTTATCGAAGAGAAGAATGAACGCAAGCGTGAAGATCTCATTGACCGGCTGCTCTACTCGCGCGAGTTCACTGATAAATGGACGATGTGGTGGGGCGACCTGCTGCAGAATGCGATGGCGAATTCCTTCCGCAACCAGCCGGTTGGCGCCCGGAACAACTTTTTCGGCTGGATCGCACAGAGCGTTTCGCAGAACAAGTCGATCAAGGATATTGTCTTTGAAGTCATCACGGCCAAGGGAAATACTGTAAGAGGCGACAGCGAAGGTCCGTCAACGTGGATCAATCGCTGGCGCACTCCCGGTGGGCCGATCGAAGATACCTACGATACCCTTTTCTCTCGCAGTGTCTCTTCCTTCATGGGGATGGGGCACTACGACTGCATCATGTGCCACGATGGTCGAGGGCATCTCGAGCAGTTGAGCCTGTGGGGACGCCGTGCGACTCGTATGGAAGCCTACCAGATGGCTGCCTACTTCTCGCGAGTTCGCTTTGCAGACCGCAATCAAATGGCGGCTGAGTTTCCCAACTCGACCGACATCACTGACGCCACTGCCGGAACCTACAGCATGAACACGACGTTTGGCAATCGGCCGCGGCGAGTCCAGATCGGCACGTTGCGAGCAGCCAACCCCGCATGGCGGATGGGCGAAGCAGAGCCAAATGGTGCCGACTGGCGTGCCCAGTTCGCCCAGCGATTGGTGAACGACAAAATGTTCGCCCGCAACTTCGCAAACCGCCTTTGGAAAGAAATGTTCAACATGGCTCTGGTGGAGCCACTGGATCAACTCGATCCCGCCCGTCTCGACCCGAAGAATCCTCCGACCGGCGATTGGAGCCTGCAGGCCACACATCCTGAACTTCTTGAGAAGCTGGCCGATGAGCTGATCGATAACAACTACAACCTGCGCGAGTTCATGCGCAAATTGGTGGAATCGAATGCCTATCAGTTGAGCTCTGAATATGGCGATGGATGGAAGGCGGACTATGTCCCTCTTTTCGCCCGCCACTATGTTCGCCGCCTCGAAGGCGAAGAACTCCACGATGCGATTCAGACTGCGACCAATGCGATAGGCCGTTACACCATTGGTGGCTGGGCTGATCCAGTAAGCTGGGCGATGCAGATGCCTGAGCCGGTGGAGCCGAACAGCAATGGAGGTGTCCGCGATTTCATGAACCTCTTCCTCCGCGGCAATCGCAATATCCAGCAACGCAGTCAGGATGGCAGCATCCTGCAACAACTCAACCTGATGAACAATGGCTTCGTAACGGGTAAGGTAAAAGTAGCTGCCTCAACCTCTCTACGAAGTATTGCCTTGATGACCGATCGCGGCTCGATGGCCGACGAACTTTTCTTGCGCTTCCTTGGCCGAATTCCGAGTGAAATAGAGAAGACAAAGACCATGGCGTTTCTGGCGAAAGCCGGTACGGTACAGGCCGCCAAAAACACCGCTGTCGAAGACTTGGCTTGGGTGATGGTGAACAAACAAGAGTTCATCTTTAGCTATTAAGGGCAAGGGAGGAAACGTCATCATGGATCGCATTTACGGAGAACTGCCGGCCGGTAAAGACCGCTTCGGCAAAGACTGGACCGGAATCAAGGGTACTTGTTTCTGGAAGGCGCCGCATTTCAACCGGCGCACGTTTTTCAAACACATGAGCTCGGCTGTGGGCGGCTATTTTCTTATGCCATCCCGCCCTATGGAGACCGTTGCCAAGGCGGCAGTGACGCCGATCAACCGCGCCAGGAACGTCATCTTCATCATGATGGGCGGCGGGCCCAGCCACATCGATACCTTCGACTTGAAGGAAGGTCCGTGGCTCCCAGCTTCTTATGATCCGACTAGTTACGGTGACATTCGATGGCCGCGCGGGCTCTTTCCGAAGATCGCAGAGCAGATGGAATCAGTGGCCCTGGTTCGCAGCATCAAGCCCTGGGCGGCTGTGCATGAATTGGCCAGCACCTGGCTTCAGATTGGCCGTAATCCGGTTAGCGCCTTGTCACGGATTGCGCCGCATATCGGTTCGGTTGTTTCGCTTGAGTTCGCTACCCGTGGGGGCGATAAGACTCTGCCGCCATTCTTTAATCTTAATGCCGGTGGTGGTGTGGGTAGCGGCTATTTGCCGCCTGCCTTCGCTCCCTTCTATTTCAGCCCAGGCGGCAACCCTCCTACCGGCACAACGCACCCGGATGGCCAGCCAGCCTTTGACCGCCGCTTTGCCCTGTTGAACGATCTCGATTCCGAGATGCGTGGCAAGGGGGCGATTGGTGCCAAGGGCGATGAGATGTCCGCCTTCAATTCTGCAGCGCGGCAGTTGATGTATCGCAGTGAAATCGATAACCTCTTCCGCTTCTCTACCGATGAACGCAATCGTTACGGCAACACCGGCTTCGGCAATGCGCTGATTGTGGCGAAAAATCTGCTGGCGTCGGATCGTGGCACTCGCTATGTACAGGTGAATGTGGGTGGCTGGGACAACCATGCCAATATCTACACCGGGCCGTTGAATCCCACTAACGCGAATTCGCTCGGTCGTCAGTTCGACACCGGGTTGGGCACTCTGATCGCCGATATGAAGGCGAGCGGATTGCTGGAGCAAACCCTGGTTGTGGCGATGGGAGAATTCGGCCGTACGATTGGGACACTAAACACGACAGTGGGTCGCGATCACTTCCTGCAGCAGGCGGCACTTGTGGCCGGCGCTGGCGTCAAGGGTTCGAGAGCTATCGGGAGCACAGATGCGAATGGTCGCGATACGGCCAGCCCCGGCTGGAGCCGCGAACGAAGCATTCGTGCAGAAGATCTTGAGGCAACGATTTACTCGGCGCTCGGGATTGACTGGACTACGGTTCGCCGGGATGATCCGTTAGGGCGCGGCTTTGAATACGTGCCCTTCTCCGATCAGGATCTATACGGGCCGATTCACGAACTCTGGAAGTAGCCTAGCGTTCGCGCTTAAACATCAACAAGCTGCAGAAGAAACTACCCAGGGCACCGAACGTGAGAGCGGCGGTGCCCTGAAATGCGTCTGCGTCGGCAAAACGATAACCCTGATAGAAGAAGCCGTAGATCATCAGGCCGAAGAAGATCAGCGCCATCACCGGAAGCAGACCTTTGAAGATATTGAAGAAGGCTAGCAGAACGCTAGATCCGCCGAGGATACCCAGAATCAACATGGCCTTGGAGAGGTCTTCACCGGTCCAGATGAAGGTATCGAGCTTCCAGTTGTGTAAGCCGGAGATGTAGGCGACAACGCCGAAGCCGGTAAGGAAGACAGAGAGAAACAGCGTGAACAGGTAGCTGTAAAAGCGCATCAGGGCGTGGAGGATCTTCATGAGCGTATGGTTACGAAAGACCTATCTTAGCCCAAACTGAGGGCAGATTTGCCGTATGCTGAATCTCGTGCGTAGAAACTTTCTTGTTGTTTCCCTTTTGGCGTTGATTGCGCCGCAATTGATTGGGTCCGAAGAATTCCAGCAGCAGCTCAAACGGATCTTCTCGTCCAGTGCCTTCGCTGGGCGAAGTTTTGGGCCGGCACGCTGGATCGAAAAGGGTGCCGCCTACTCGACGGTCGAGAATTCTGAAATCGTGCGCTACGATACTGCGACTGCAAAGCGTACGGTGCTGGTATCGGCTGCGCAGCTTACACCCAAAGACGCAAAGCCTTTGCTTGTGCAAGACTATCGCTGGTCAACCGACGGCAAGCGGTTGCTGCTCTTTACTGAAACAAAGAAGGTCTGGCGTTTGAATACGCGGGGCGACTACTGGGTGTTGGATCTGTCTGCCAATACGCTCAAGAAAGTTGGTGCCTCGTCGCCTCCTTCTTCGCTGATGTTTGCCAAGTTCTTGCCTGATGCCACCCGGGTTGCCTATGTGCGCGAAAACAACATCTATGTCGAAGACTTGAAATCAGGTGTGGTGAAGCCACTGACAAGCGATGGCTCAACGACACTGATCAACGGCACTTCCGATTGGGTTTATGAAGAAGAGCTTTTCGTGCGCGATGGCTTTCGCTGGAGCCCGGACGGCAAGAATGTCGCGTTCTGGCAATTTGATTCCACCGGCGTCGAAGAATTTTCGCTGATCAACAATACCGATTCGCTCTATCCGAAGTTAACGAAAATCGCTTATCCGAAGGCAGGCACGAAGAACTCTTCAGTTCGATTGGGTGTTGTGCCCGCCGAGGGTGGCCCGGCCCGTTGGATGGAAGTGCCGGGGGACCCACGCAATCACTATCTGGCCGCGATGAAGTGGCGCGAGGGCAGCCGTGAGATCGAGATCCAACAGTTCAACCGCAAGCAGAATACTCTGATTGTTTTCGCAGGAGATGTACGTACCGGGCAGGTAAAGGAAGTGTTTCGCGATGTCGACGAGGCCTGGGTAGATAAGCATGAACTTGATGACGAAGCATTCACTTTGAATGGCGGCAAGAATACACTCTGGCTGAGCGAACGGGATGGGTGGCGTCATGCTTATTCGGTGCCTGCTTCAGGCGGCGATCCGGTTTTGTTGACGCCCGGTGCGAGTGACGTAATCTCCGTGCTGGCTGTGGATCCTGAAAGCCGTTGGCTCTACTACGTTGCGTCGCCCGAAAATGCGACGCAACGCTACCTGTACCGCGTACCCATTGATCGCAGCTCTCCGGCGGTGCGCCTGACGCCTGCCGATCAACCCGGTACACATGGCTACCGGATCTCACCCGATTGCCG
>CAZZGS010000073.1:0-11855 GCA_964653845.1 uncultured Bryobacter sp. | reverse complement strand
TTCCATCTTTTATGCGCTGCTGGGGCTAGCCCCAGCAGCGCATAAAAGATGGAACGACGTTGCATGGTGGTGTTTCCTTATTTGACGAAACGAATGCAGACGGGGCTACCCACTTTTACAGGCGAACCTGAAGGAATCAGCTTACCTTCAGCGAGATCCACTTTGAAAGCGACAAGAAGATCTGAATTCTGGGCTCCCGCAACCAGGAACTTCGCATCAGGGGATAAAACGAAGCCACGGGGTACCTTGCCGCCAATGGGCTGCTGGCCAAGCAGTTGAGTAGCACCGGTGGCAGGCTCGGTGCGATAAATCGAAATACTGTCGTGCCCACGGTTGGAGCTAAAGAGCAGCGTACGCTTGGGGTGGAGTACGACTTCAGCGCCTGAGGTGTTTTCCTTATAGCCGGCCGGGATTGCAGAAACGGTCGTGAGGATCTGGCCCTTGGGCTCTCCAGTCCAACGGAAGACACTGACGCTGCTGGCCATTTCATTGAGCACATAGGCGAGGCCACCATCGCCGAGCGCCAGGTGACGAGGGCCAGCACCCTTGGGGGTCTCGAGTTGAGCTTTTTCTGTGATGGTGCCGGTCTTGGCGTCGAAGCTGTAGATCTTCACCTGGTCGAGTCCCAGGTCCGCTACATACAGATATTTATTGTCGGCAGAGAAGTTTACCGAGTGGGCGTGCGGGCCTTCCTGACGGCGCGGATCCACGCTTTTGCCTTTGTGCTGAACTGTGGCGACCGCCTCACCCAACTTGCCATCTTTAGCAATGGGAAGCACGGCGGCTGTACCGCTCGAATAGTTGGCAACAGCGAGCCATTTGCCGGTGCTGTCTATATTGAGGTGACAAGGCGCGTCTCCTTTGGATTTCACTTTGTTGAGTGGGCTGAGCTTGCCATTGGGCAGAATGGCGAATGCACTCACGTCGCCGTTGTTGACCTCGTTGGCAGCATAGAGAAACTTGCCGCCCTTGCTGATGGCAAGGAAGGAAGGGTTAGGGCTTTCGGCTGCAAGTTCGGGCTCAGAGAGCTGGCCAGTGGCCTCATTGAGACGCACCATATAAATGCCCTTGCTGCCTTCGGGCTTTGTGTAGGTGCCGATGTAGGCCGTGCGATCGGCCGAGAGAAGACTCATAGTCATAAGCGTTGTGGTTGCGAGTAAAGATTTCATAGAGTTGAACTTTCAATTTCTGTATGTGCACCTAAAAGGTTGCTGTATTCGCGCAGCAGTTTGATCACTGCGATGGCGAGGGAGAACACAATTGGGCCAGCGAAGAGGCCGACCAAGCCGAAGGCTTCAATGCCTCCGAGCAGTGCGAAGAACATCACGGCTGTATTCATTTGAGCGCGCTCGCTCAGAACAATGGGGCGGATTACGTTATCGGCCATACTGACAATCACGAGGCTCCAGACGAGAAGGATACCTGCCTGAGTCATGTTACCAGTGCCGGCGAGATAGAGGACGCCCGGAAGCCAGACAATCCCTGCGCCCACAAAGGGAAGGATGCTCAAGATAGCGGCGACAGCACCCCAGAAGGCGGCCGAGGGTAGCCCTATAAACCAGAATCCAAGACCAGTGAGAACCCCCTGAGTTACTGCAACCGCGATGACGCCGTAAACGTTGGCGAACATCAGGACTCGAGTCTCTGCAAAAAGTGAGTCCATCACGTGCGAAGGCAGCGGCACCCAAGACTTGCTAGCCTCCAGCAGGCCGGCACCACCTCGAAAGAGGAAGAACATTGTGACCAGCGTTGTAGCACTTGAGAAAATCCAGGATCCAAGCCCCTGAATGCTGCGGAGGGCATTGGACAGGATGCTGGCGCTGAACCCTGCCAGACGGTCTTGCAAAAATTCTTTGGTTTGCTGCGCATCCCAGCCCAACTGATCCCCAATAAAGGTAATACTTCGATCAAACCACTCCACGTTCCCGGAAGGGCCGATAGCCGCGCTGAATGTATCCATCGCATGCTTCATCTCCCGGCTGAGCACGACTCCCAACATCGTTAGCGGGAAAAGGAAAAGAATCCCCGTGGCGATTGTACAAAGCCATGCAGAAAGGCCTGGGCGGCCAGTGTGACGCAGAAGCCAGGAATAGGCGGGATAGAAAACAATGGTTAGAACGATCGCCAGAAACACTTCGCTAAAGAAAGGCCGCATTACGAGATAGCAGCCGTAAACCAGCAAGGCACACAGCAGTGCAAGGACCGTCCAGGTGATGTGTCTGGAAGTCACGAATTAGCTCCCCAGCCGCCGTGCCTGTTTGAGGTAGTCTGGGTCGAACTCGACACCAAGGCCATGACCCGTTGGAACCGGGAGCTTGCCGTTGGCGATACGCAAATTTGGCGTGTACCAGGATGCGGGCTTCGGCTGATTGCGATGTGGAAATTCCATAAAGGGGCCAATGTTAGGAGTGGCAGCAGCGAAGTTGAGTATCTTGACACCGGCAGCATCGATTTGAGTATTGTGCGGGGTGATCTTCATGTTCACCTTGGCAGCCATGCGGGCAACACGAGAGGCCCTGATGATGCCGCCGCAGTAGTTCAAATCGGGCTGGATGATGTCGACTACGCTGCGTTGAATCATGTCGCTAAAATTCCAAAGCGTGCTGTCGCACTCGCCACCGGCAATTGGCATTTCAAGCGCGTCGGCCACCTTCTTGGTCTCGCTCACTTCTTCCCAGGGACAAGGTTCTTCAAAGAAAGCGATCTTGAGGCCAGCCATCCATTTGCCCATATCGATCGCCGCAGCGGCATCGTAACCACCATTGGCATCAACGTAGATTGTGATCTGATCGCCCATTCGCTTTCGAGCCAGTTCCAGCATCTTGCGGGTACGTCCAGGGTAGGCGTCGACATTACGACCCATGCGCCCGGCGATCTTGAATTTCACTGCCTTGGCTTGTGTTTCGGCCAGTCCGCGAACGTAGACTTCGACTTCCTCTTCTGCAGTAGTTTCACGCCCGGAACCTGAAAGATAAACAGGAATTTCAGTGCGAAGCGTACCTCCCATCAATGTCGCAACAGACTTTTTGGCGATGCGACCGAGAAGATCCCACGTGGCTTGCTCAACAGCCGCAACAGGGCTCCAGAATGGTTGCCCGGCCCACTTGTAATTCTTGATGTAGACTTCATCAATAATCGATTCCAGGTCTCTGGCATCCTGTCCAACGAAGGCAGGAATTACCTTGTGATGCAAAATCGGCAGAAAGTCATCAATGTCTTTTGTGCGTACGATTCCGGTTGCGCCCTCAGCACTATGGACACGAACGAAGGTTGCCTTATCCCGTTCCAGCACCTCAATATTGCGGATGCGAACTGGAGTGGAAAATTGCCGATGCAAATGGAAGAGCGCAGCCTCATATGAGGGTACCCGTCGAGGGTAGTCCTGTGCCCAAAGCGACAGTGTGGGACTTGCAATTGAGGCCAGAAATGTTCTACGTTGCATACTTGCACTCCGTATTCTTTCACGTTCTCAGCGCTTCGAGCCTATTGTTCAGCCAGGAATCGAAGGAGCCCATTCGGGTTCCAGCGAAGAAGGCTGGGAATTGGTACTTCTCCACAGTTTCAGTTGCTAGATTTAAAAAGCCCCTGCAAATTGCATCACTCCCACGGGTGTCTGGAGAGAAAAGCAAAAAGCCGCCTTATCTCGTCATCTATCGTCAGCGAGGATCGGAATACACGTTGAACGCCTTCGTAGACTGGCGCGAAGATGTCTCCTTTGTTAGTCAGGCGAAACTGGAGATAAACGAAACCCAAGCCGGCTTGTTTGATCCGGTGCCACTGGTACCAAGAGATTTGAGTCGCATAAAGTTGCGCCAGCAGATTGAGTTCTTTACTGAGCGAAGAAATACAAGTGGAGTTGTCGATCCACAAGCGGCACACGCTCTTCGTGTTGTTGCACTGGGAAACGTTTCAGCGTCAACTGAAGCGGAGTTGTGCCGCCAACTAGCGCCGACCGCCACTCACCGGAGCGCTACTTCCGCGAGAGTTTGAGAGCACAACCTGCACAGAACTGAGATTGTTGAAGTCCCCTTCGAGAGTGTAAGGCAGCGTAAGTTTGAAGCCACCGCCCTCAGTTTTGCCTTGGGCGGATTGGAACCACGCTGAGGAAACAGCGGCAAGATTGTCAATGGTGAAGGTCGCTGAACCGGTATTGGTAATGCCGCTGGCGATGGTGAAAGTAAACGTACCGCCACTAAGACTCCTCTGGGTAGACAAAGCGGTAATTTCAACATTAAAGCCGGTGGCCGTCCGGACCATTGCTACGCTGCCCGGAAAGATGAGCGGCGCAGCAGCATCGATCGTGAGCGTTTGGGTGATGCGTTGACCATTGAGCACGTCGCCGCCGTTCAGGCTAAGGCTTGTGAGGGTAACCGTGGCTGTTCCGGCAACGGAGCCTTGATCGATTGCAGCACGGAACTCGGTTGCAGTTGCCGCCAAGTTAAAGGTGATCCGTCTTGTAGATGCCGAGGTAAAACGAGGGAAGTCGTTAGGTCCATTGTTGGGAGCAATGTCCGCTGCGGGTTCAAACGTGATGTCAAGCACTCCAGTCACTGGCTGGCCAGGAGCTTGAGCCAGTCGAACAATTGCCGTGGACTGATCGGTAACCAGAGCTGGCTTGTCGACGGAAACACTGGGAACGACAGAGCTGGCACTGACTACGTTGATACGAGAGTCGAGGCCAACCCCATTCGGGTTATCGAGACGGGCGGTGATGACTCCGGGTTGCTGGAGCAAGTTGGCTGGCACGGTGGCCTGTAACTGCCGCGAACTGATACGTGACAGCGTTGTCCTGGTGCCATTGAGGCTAAGCGTGATGGCAGGGAAGAAGCCATCACCGTTGATGGTGATCTGGGTGGCCGTGCCGTTTGCAGGAAGCGAAGCGGGACTGATAGATGAGACCGATAGCGGGTTGAGAACTTCGAAGTCGGCCTCCGCACTTTGGACTGCACTGGAGTTGCGGATGCGGATCTTGGCCACTCCAGCCGCGCCAAGCAAGTTTGCCGGGATGCTGGCTGAGAGCGAGCTGGCACTTACGAATGTGGTGGTGAGGTCAAAGCCATTCCAGACCAGGATTGAATTGGAGGCGAAATTCGAGCCAGTGACCGCAAGCGAAAAGGCTGGTGAAGCAACTACGGCTACCGACGGATTGAAGGCTGAAATGGTCGGCACTGGAATCACCAAAGCAGTAACCTGGATGGAGCAATTCACAACGATCGTTGCATTGGCTGCATCAGTGATAGTTGTTGCGAAAGCGTAGTTCCCGGATGCTGTGGCGGAAATGGTGCCGCCGATAGCACCCGCAGTGTTTATCGTGAGACCAGGGGGCAGCGAACCACCGGTGAGCGTAAAGCGATATTGACCGGCCCCTCCACTGGCAGTTACGGCTCCTGAGTAGATCGAGCCTGCTGTTCCGACGGGGGTGCTGCAGGCACCGGTCAGGGGGGTGACCGTGCCAAGGATATTGATCGAACAACGGACAATGCCGAACTGGGCGGACGATGTGGAATTGTCATCGACACGGATGGTGTAAGTGAAATTACCTGGGGCCGCAGGGGCTCCGGTCATTGCGCCATCACGTGCGAAGGCTAGACCAACAGGCACCCCAGCCGGAGCCGTGAAGACATAGGGCGGTATGCCACCAGAGGCGGTTGCTCGTCCGGATAGGGAGAAGCCGACGCGACCGTCCTTCGGCAAGGTGCCGCAATCTCCCGCTACACCGCAATTACGAATCGGCTTCGTGTCAGAGGCGGTAAGGGTCGGCTGATCAGAGTTTCCGGGAATCGTGACCGTAAGCCCGATGTTACTGTTTGTCTCGACGCCGCTTTCGGTGACAGCAGGGATACTGCGGAAACTCACTCTGAAATCATAAGTACCAGGATTGACGTTTGGGACTTGAGTCGCAACAAAACTGGTGATCTGCCGGGCCTGACCGTTCTCGGTAAGAGAAGGTTGAAACTGAGGAAGGATGAAAGCGTTGGCGGTAGTGTAACCGCTGCCTCGAGCCACTACCGTCATTTCCGGGCACTGGTAAATTGTGTTCGTTGGCTGAAGCACGAGGGTGGTACTGTTGACGCCGCCGTTTCTGACTTCAAATACGAGCCGGCCCAAAACTCCACCGCTATTGCGGGTCTGGCGAACCAGTGCGAATGGTCCGTTGTTGAGGAAGGCCCCCATGGTCAGGGATCCTGGTAATTCGAAAGCGGAGTTCTGTGTTCCACCGAGCCCGTTGGAGTACCCAACAGATGCGTAAGCACGTCCAATGCGCGTATCGTCGCCGATGTCCCAGGCAATGGAATCGTAATTGAATTCGATATCGAAGTTTCCGGCACCTGTGTCGAGACGTTCGATCAGCACGACCTGGAAGCTGTTGAGCTTGTCGGACTTGGCATTGAAATATCCAACGCCAAGGTAATTGACACCGAAAGCCCGGCGACCGTCAATAGTATCGGTCCCAAAGGTAACTTGGGCCGTTCGAGTTGTATCAACATCGGCGTAAAACGGGGCAATAATCGGGATGTTCAGACTGCGGAGAGAGGATGGAACCCAGGCAGCAGAACCTCCAATCGTGTTGATGGTTCCAAAAGTAATGTTTCCATTGTTGGTAACGAAAGTGCTTCCGTATCGTTGGCCAAAGAAGTTGGCCACGAAGCCGAGATTGGCAGAAGTGAAGTTGTCATCGCCGTTGTCCAGCTTGTTTGTGTTGAAGCCGGCATTGGCGCGACTGGCTTGACCAAAGGCGAGCGAAGCAAGAATCAGCAAAGCTAGAATTGCTTTTCTCATTGGCGCACCTCCGGTGCGGGAATTGCGTAAAGTTTCTGGCTTGAGCTAAACGCAAAGAGCATCATCGGAGTTTCACCCTCGGCCAGATAGAAACCAGGTTGACGAAAAGCCCGGAGCCGTTCGACACCGGATGGAGATAAAGTTTCTGAGCTGCCCGAAGCAGGGGACCATCGGGTGAGTTGGCCTTCCGTACCTACCGTCAGTACCCAGTCGGCTGATTCAATTTCGATCTGCTTGAAGACGGGGATGCCTTCGTACTCATGTCGTGAGGTCTGCTGCCAGTCTTTACCGTTTTGTTCAAACACGGTAAAGGATCTGGCGGCTGCAACAACGAGCCGGCTACCTGCCACAGCGAATGTGGCTTCAGCTCCAAAGTTGCCAAGCCAGAAGCCCTTTGCGGTTTGAAGGAGGCCATCAAGATCAAGGACTATCGCATCGCCATCGTTCAGGATCTGGATTGATTTGGCATTTAACTCGCGCGGGGTATCGCCCCAGTTTGCAAACCGCTTTTCCGATTTCCACCAAAGAGCCGAGAGTCGGCCATCGGGAGAGAAAAGAACTTCATCGGGTTGGTTGGCCGGGATCTGTTCCGATTCACCTGACCGCAAATTGCGTCGTTCCAGGCGGGCATCGGGTAAAGCAACGATGATCTGCATTGCGTCAGGAGAGGCCCAGGCTGCGAGGGTCTCGGCCGGAAGAGTTGGACCTGCCTCGTTTCTCATCGAGCCAGGCAAGCCGACAAGGCGGCGCATCGATTTTGTGGGGGCATCCCAGAGCCAGCCAAGAGAAGGACTATCCATCTCGTTGGCAGCAAATGCGGAGGCTGCAAAAAGTATTAGTGGTAAACGATTCATGGCTATCTCAATCTCCCTGCGGAAACTAGGGGACGGGGCCCAAAAATCGGAGTACCACCCCCAATGATCCTGATGCTTGGCGCTGTGGGAGGAACAATCGCAGGCGAAGACGGTACGGCAGAATTACTGCCTCCACCGGCAAGCCCAAAACCAATTCCGACTGCGGCTGCGGCCGCGACACCGGCAATGATCCCGATAGTGGCACCACTCATCCCGGCAGCGGCTCCAGCAGCGACCGCGAGGTTGGCCTGAGAAATGGTGGTTGTCGCTACTTGAATGCCGTTCACCTGAGCGTTGACAGTTACGTTAAACATGCCAACAACTTGATTGGGAGTATACGTGGCAACAGCTTGACCGGCAGCGTTGGAGGTGACGGTCAAGCTCTGAGCGCCCCCGGCAAACGCGCCGCCAGGTCCAGAATTGGGAAGAAGGAAGAGCAGAGCGACACCGGCAACGGGCTTGTTGTTGCGGTCTCTAACCTCGACAACGGCCTTGGTAGCCCTACCTTTTTTTAAGTTGTTTTGAGGTTCACTCTTGAGGACGTTGATCTTGTACCCTTCCGGCGGCGGCTGGGGCGTTGGGCCCTGACTCATAAAGGCCGCCAGATGTTCTGTGCTGAAGGGGATAGGGCGAAAGATGGTCGCATCCGCTCCGCACAGCATGAGCAGACTCGTGCTTGCCGCGCAGAGTAATCTAATTTTGCTGTTCAAGGCCGTTCTCCGATTTGCATTTTACTCTCTTCCTGTATTGGCGTAAAACTTGCCACAATCATGTCAACCTTTTTCGGCCTGAGCTAGATGGCGCCGTTCATGGGCAATCCAAAGATCGAAAGAAAAATCCAGAGGGTACTTCATCCAGGCCGCAAAGGGCGAGGCGATCTGGAACCCGCCAATGTCTCCGATGTACATTTCCTTCGCAAGCTGTTCTACAGTATCGCGTTCCTTGAAGTAAGACTCCAATACACTCTCAAGATGCAACGCTGCATTGGGAACGAATGCTGCTGGAGTGCGAGAGCGCATCCTCGAAGGATCGTTGATCCCGGCCAGGAACCAGCGCCACCAGAAACGGTATGGCTTACCGAAATTGTGGTCTTTGGAGGCGCAAGCCTTGGTCCAGACCGGAAAGAAGGCCTGGGCGGTGATACTCAAGTGCTGCATGCATTCAGCCACGCTCCAGGCTCCTTCAAAGGGTCTCAAGGATCCCTGCTCACCCGGGTTTCGGCTGCATATCTCCTCAATCCGCAAGGTGTTTGCGTCGAACTCAGATTGCCAACGCTCTAGATCGAACTGTCTTGCAGTGTCCATCTATCGTACAACCGACTTGAACTCGCGAATCATGGTGAGCTGTCGTTTGGCTTCGCTCGCAAATTCAAAATCCGGATTGAGACGCAAGGCGGTTTGGAGTTTCTCCTCGGCTTTCACGAGGCTTTCTCTTGAGTTGCGTTGATCGAACCATTCGGTATAAGTTTTGCCCAACAGAAAATATGTGCCGGCATCTTTATTGTCGAAGCGCAAGGCGCGCTCGCAGGCTGAGATGGCCTTGGAGTATTCATCCATGCCTCGAGCAGAGTCGCAGATACCGAACCAGGCACTCCATTGTTGGATCTCATGAACGCGTTTCTGTCCAACGTTTCGTTTGCTCAGCCCGCTACCAATCAGATAGTAGCCAAGTACTTCTGCAACCGGAGGCCGAAAATCATTGATGCGGAGATAGGTCAGGTAGTCTCCCATTGCCTCTGCATATCTATGGGTAAATCGACGGGCATCGGCACGAAAGAGATAAGCTCTTGCGTCCTTTGGGTTGAGTTCCAGTGCTCGAGAGGCAGCCTCTTCGCTTTTCTGAAACTCGTGGGCGAAGAGGAAAGCATCGGCCAGCATTACATTGGCTTCTGAAGAGTTCGGATCGCGCTCAAGAGCGGATGTCAATTGTCGAATCGCTTCGCTGGAATCACCCATCTCAGTGAGAACCGATGCGTAGTAAGTGCGGAATTCAACTCCATCGGGCGTAAGCGATACGGCCTTCTTGCAGGCCTTCACTGCATCCATGGTTTTACCCAGGATTTGATAGGTGAGGCAAAGGTATTCGGCCGCCTCCGAGTATTTGTCTTCGAGTTTGAGCGCTCGTTTGAAGTTCTCAGCAGCCCGCTCCAATTCCGCAGTCGATTTGCGCCGAGCATAAATCGCCTGACCCTTCTTGAACTCTTCCTTTGCGGCATCGCCAATACGGCGCTGAAACTGAATCCGTAGTTCGACGTGAATCTCCTGGCCCGGACGCACGGTTACCAGACGGAGCGCCGGATCATAACCCTGACGCTCGCCTCTGACTTCATGCTCACCACTGGACAGACCCGGCACAACCAGCCGCTTCCCTGCCCCTAGCTTGCCTATACGGTTCCCGTCCACGTAGACCTCAACCTCGTCCAGATTGCTGGTGACTACGATAGTACCTTCGAGAATTGGCTTTGCATTGGCCTTTACCTTTTCGCGACGCAGCGGAAGAAATCCAAGCGTCATGTCAGATGGAAAACTGCCGCTCTCCTGAGGGTTCTGACTAACTCCGCGAGCCTTTGCATATTGGCGAACCTGACTTCGCACATATTGAACGAGCTCATCAGCCGTGACGATGCCGTCTTCAGGATCCACATCAGCCTGCCCCTTCCATCCCTGCACCAGGAAATATGCAAACACGCCTGAGCCTGAGGCAAGATTGGGATCTTCAAAACTCGATTCGGCTTCCCGGCTCGAGGCGAGCGTGAAGAATGTCCCGGGCAGGTTCTTGAACTGATCGTTGATTTGTTTGGCGCTCAGACCCGGGAGGATCTTGGCCGAATGGCAGGCATCGGTCAACAGAATTTTGTTCCGAGCCTTGACCTTGTTGGCCAGGGTATCGCCAAGGCGGGCCATTTCGTAGCCAGTCTGCAATGTCTTTTCGAGGGCAAAGTCGTGGGGGGCAAGGTAGCCCTTCCCTTCATATACAAAGCCATGGCCAGCAAAGAAAACGATCACTCTATCTTCTTCTCTGGCAACGCTGGGGAGCCATTCTTCCAGTAGTTTGGCGATATTGGCGCGAGTGGCCTGGACACCAAACAGGGTTCTTACATTTTCGGGTTCGATCTGACCGCCCTCACGCGATATGACCGTTTGATAAACGGAGCGGGCATCTGATTCTGCAAACTTGAGCTGGGCTTCTTCGGGCAGATTGGCATAGTGGCTGACCCCAATAATCACGGCGTAGCCGCGTGGAACCTTCACTTCGCTCTGATAATCGACTTCGTTCGGCGCGAGGATCAAATCACGCTTCACTACGGTTTCACGACGCTGCCCCAAGACTAGAACGGCTGTCGCAAGCAGGAATGCAATTCGCTTCATGTTCGCTTTGAATGATACGCCCATAAGACAATAAGCGCTAGCAAAAGTACAAAAGGCTCAATTCGCTTTGAATGCGATAGGATGAGGTTCCAAATGGCGAAAGAAGTTTTTGATGTCGTAATTGTTGGTTCGGGTGCCTGCGGTGGAACCGTCGCTGCGCATTTGGCCAAAGCCGGTGTGAACGTGTGCGTGGTGGAAGGCGGCCCGAAGATTGAGACGCGCACAGACTTCAACACACACGCCATGCCCTTTGAGTTTCCGAACCGCAGCATCCCCAAGATGCGCAACAACAAACCTGGCTTTGACACGGAACGTTCCCGCGGCCTGGGCGGGAAGTCGATGCTGTGGAATGCAGTAGCGTGGAGATTTGGCCCCCGTGACTTTGAAGGTTATACGAGAGATGGCGTCGGCTACGACTGGCCAATCGGCTACAAGGAACTGGCCCCTTATTACGAGCGCATCGAGCGGGAAGTCGGTGTGTGTGGGAATTTGGACGGTCTTGAAGACCTGCCTGATGGAATCTTTCTACCTCCAGCGCCATTGAAATGTTCTGACATCTTGATCCAACGTGGTGCAGCAAAGCTGGGACGCAAGGTGATCCATGTTCGCAAGGCAACTCTGACGCGCCCGAAGTTTGGCCGGCCGGCTTGCCATTATTGCGGCAACTGCATGGCAGGCTGTGACGTCGCGGCCAAGTACAACTCCTGGGACGGCCATATGCGTCCTCTGATGAAGACAGGCAAAATCACCTTGCAATTGGACAGCGTCGTCTATGACATCCCAGTCAACGCCGACAATCGCGTGACGGGCGTCAAGTTTGTGAATCGCACAACACTGGCTCAGGGCGAAGTCC
>CAZZGS010000072.1:10790-11866 GCA_964653845.1 uncultured Bryobacter sp. | reverse complement strand
CGGCGAGCGCGGCGAGATCGAACAGCACCTGCCTGAAGTGGATGCCATGGTGGGCACCAACGAAATCGAGAAGATCGTTGCGGCTTGCGAGGGTGAGCAGTTTACGCTTGAGACGACGCCTTATCTCTACCACGACCTTTCGCCACGCGTGCTCACTACGGGGCGTTATTCTGCCTATATCAAGATCGCTGAAGGGTGTGATCATCCTTGCACGTTTTGCGTAATTCCGCAGTTTCGCGGAGACTTCCGCAGCCGGCGCTTTGAATCGGTTGTGGCGGAAGCTACGCGGCTTTTTGATTCGGGCGTTCGTGAGATCAATTTGATTGGTCAGGATACGACCAGCTACGGGGAAGACCTTGGCATCAAGGACGGCCTTGCGCTTTTGCTGGGGAGCCTTGCTTCGATTGAGACTCCGTTTGAGAAATGGGTTCGCTTTCTCTATTGCTATCCGAACCGGGTGACGCAGAAGATGCTCGATACGATTGCCGAACATGCGGCTCTGGTGAAGTACATCGATATGCCTTTGCAACACTCGAGCCGCAATGTGCTGAAGCTGATGAAGCGTGGCTCGAATGGCGATTTCTTTTTGAAGCTGCTTGAGAAGATGCGGGCGACCATTCCCGGTGTGGCGATTCGTACCTCGATGATTGTTGGCTTTCCAGGTGAGACGGCTTCCGACTTTAAAGAGTTAAAGCAGTTTGTAGAGGCGGCGCAGTTTGATCGACTCGGCGTGTTTAAGTATTCCGATGAAGAGACTTCGAAGTCGTTTGAGCTTGGACACAAGGTGGAGGGGCGCACGATCCATAATCGCCAGCGCAGCCTGATGGCGGTGCAGCGGAAGATCTCGCGCAAGATGAACAAGAAGCTGATTGGGAAGGAATTTTCAATTTTGATCGAAGGCCCTTCTGAAGAAACAGATATGCTGTGGCAGGGCCGTTTGCCGTCGCAAGCGCCCGAGATCGACGGCTATTGTTTGATCAACGATGTGTCGGATGGGCCGCTTGCCAAGGGACAGATTCGCCGGATCCGCATCACAGAAGCTCACGATTACGATTTGATTGGAGAGGTGTTTGGTA